>JBBTVU010000001.1:0-1202 GCA_038063115.1 Patescibacteria group bacterium
TGTTTGGATTTGTTTCGGATTGAACGCTACGCGGAGAGCCTGTGGGCTCAATCGGGTTTCGGGCTTCGGATTTAATATTAGGACTCCTCTATAATCTTCTTTAAATCCTTTAAACCTCTATGCAACATAACCCTTATTGTTCCTGCTGGCTTATTCAAGGTTTTAGCTATTTCCGGCACCGGTATATCGTCTACATAGTGCCAAATTATTATATCTTGATAATCTTTTTTAAGGCCTTGTATGGCCGACTTAACAGCGGCAAAATCAGCAGCTATTATGGCCTTTTCCTGCATGTCCTTGCCGGGCTGTATTATTTGAGGAAAAACCTCAGTTGATACCACCTTTGTCCTACCTTTTTCCCTATAATAATCAACAACTGCGTTACGGGCAATCTGATACAAAAACGCGCCGATATTTTGTATTTCTGGAGTTTTTTCAAATTTCAAATTTCGAATTTCAAATTTCTGTTTGTATGCTTCCCAGCCCTTCAAAAACACCTTTGATGTGATATCTTCGGCTATTTCTTGCGAGTTTACCTTCAGATAAACAAACCTATATATCTTCTCAATATATTGGTCGTAAATATGCCCAAATTGTTCGTTTAAATCGTTCATTTGTACTAGTTCTATATATTACTATAAAAAGCTTTAAAAGTCAACTTTTAATAGGACAAAATATCCCATAGATAGGACATTTACTTAAAATAGCTCTGTCCTATCTAAATTAAGCTATTTTATATAAAACCTGATTAAACTCACCCTCCCTTGCCACTCTTCCGGTTTTAAGCAGTTCGTCTAAGTCTCTTCTTATTGTTCTTTTAGTAACATCTGGCAAAACAGCCAATAAGTCCATTACTTGGGCTTTTTGATTGCTTTTTAAAAATTTAAGTATTTTCTGCTGTCTGTCTGAAAGCTTAAGGGTTTTTTTAACATTAGGCTCGGGCGCGCTTGCCTGCATAAACTGAACCGGAGGCACTGCCGGCGGACCTATTTTTTTCTTTATTTTTTCGTACTCATTAAAAACTATTAAAAAACTGATGTCATTTATCCAGCCTTGAAATCTGGCCAGTTTTAAACAATTTAAAAGCGCTCCTATATCTTCAAACGTTTGCAATTTTGCCTTTTCCCTGCCTGCGTTGGCAGGTCCGTTTCCAGAAAAATAATCTTTTAACAAAAATCATATCAATAGAAAATAATAAATAT
>JBBTVU010000002.1:0-3205 GCA_038063115.1 Patescibacteria group bacterium
AAAAACGGGCTTTTTGTGTTATACTTTAATTAAAAGGGGGGCGTAGTTCAATGGTAGAATAGAGGTCTCCAAAACCTTTGATCAGGGTGCGACTCCTTGCGCCCCCGCCCAATAAAAATATTTTATGAATAGAGCAATATTAAGTGGGCAAGTAAATAAAGAGATGATTGATGGGTTAAAAAATAACACTCAGGCCTTTTTATCTTTTTTACAAACCCAAAATGACGGAACAATAGTTTATATTCTGGAAAAATTGGGCCGTTTAGAAAATGGTTATAGCCGAGAGCCGTTATTAAGTCTTTTGAATAATACGAATGAAAACATTAGGGCCCTATCTATAAAAAATTTAGCAAAAATTTCAGATATTTCTTTGTTACCAATTTTTGTTAAGCACGCTAGTTCCGATGTAAGTACAGAGGTTAGAAGAGAATCAGTTTCTGCGATTGGTCGTTTGAGAAATGAAAAGGCAATCCCGGCTTTAATAAAATTTTTAACTGATAGCGACCCAAAAGTAGTAATGCAAGCTATCAGGGGATTACTTACTTTTAATAATAGTTTATACGTAAAAGAAAAACTGAAAAAATTGCTTGATCATCCAAATGAATTAATAAAAGAAGTGATAAATAAAGAAATTAATGGTTCAATGTACAAATCAAATAGTTTACAGAATCACGACGAATTCCCTGTTCTTTTGCGAAATACGGTTGTGCAGGGCGACGTACGGGAAGTTTTAAAATTTGTTCCCGACGAATCTATACACCTAACTTTTACTTCACCCCCATATTATAACGCAAGAGATTATTCTATTTACCAAAGTTACGAAGACTATTTAAAATTTTTAGAGAATGTGTTTAAGGAAGTTCACCGTGTTACTAAAGAGGGGAGATTTTTTGTGCTTAATACTTCACCAGTTATTATGCCGAGAATAAGTCGTGCTCATGCGAGTAAGAGATATCCTATACCATATGATATTCATCCATTATTAGTGAAAATGGGATGGGAGTTTATCGATGATATTGTTTGGGTTAAACCAGAAGTAACTGTAAAAAATAGAAATGCTGGATTTTTGCAGCATAGAAAGCCGCTTGGATATAAGCCAAACGCAATTTCTGAAATGTTAATGGTTTATAGAAAGAAAACAGATAAGTTAATTGATTGGAATATACATCAATATTGTTGGGATAAAGTTAGAAGAAGTAAGGTTTTGGATAAATATGAAACGACAAACATTTGGCAAATCAGTCCAACTTTTGACAAAATACATAGTGCAGTTTTCCCAATAGAACTATGTAATAGAGTAATTAAGTATTATTCTTTCGTAGACGACTTAATATTTGATCCGTTTGCGGGAAGTGGAACGCTCGGTAGGGCAGCTGTAAATTTAGACAGAAAATTTTTTTTGACAGAAAAAGAACCAAAATATATAGAAAGAATGAAAGAAGATTTAATCAAAACTAAAAATTTGTTCAGCTCAAAAAATAATCAGCCTAATTTTTTGGATATAAAAACATTTGTTTTATTATCAAAATAAAAAATATGATAATAACAGAACAAGTCGCGAAAAATATAATAAGGAAGTTGTTAAAAGGCGAAGATTATCGCATTGAAGTAGTTACTTTAATAAATGCTGAGTTTTTACAATTTGCCGTTGATTTTTTTAAAAAAATTATTGACGCAAAGTTAAAAAACAAAAGTATAACGGTGGATTGGTATAAAAAGGAATTTCTTAACCCTAATTTACCAATTGGAGATATTACTATTAATTCTGGACTAAATAAAAAGACAATTCATAATATGTTCAATTCTTCAACAAAAGAGATTGTAATTGAAGCTTCAAACGAACATTATGATGCTCTCTTTGAGGCGATTAAAAATCTTGTGGATGCAGAACACGATCTTGATTTAACTCTAATAATTAAATTTAAGGGAGTTAGTGTCGATTTAAATGTTAGTGAGAGTTTAATTGTGATAAACACGCTGGCAGTAAAAAGATCTGCATTGCGCGGTGGTTTATGGAGTACTGCGGGTAAGAGGGTTGAAAAACCCTTGATGCAAACACTTTGTAAGTTATATGGTGTTTCTGATAAAAATTATGCTTTAAAAATAAAAGGTAAAATAATAACTGAAGATGATTTTGAAAGAGAAATTGATTTTTATTTGGTGGAAGGAAAAAACCAACATAAATGCGAAGTTAAATTGATGGGTAGAGGGAATCCAGAAAGCGCAGATGCAGTTATTGCAAGAGATAGTAAAGTTTTTGTGGCAGATAAGCTTTCGGATACAAACAAAAAACAATTGAATAGTCGAAAAGTTGAATGGGTTGAATTAAGAAGCAGTGGCGGATTTAAGAAGTTTGAGAAAGTTTTAGATCATCTTAAAATTCGTCACGACAAATTATCAGAAAATATTGATAAAAAATTAGAAATAGTATTTAAGGAAATTTTTGAATAATAGATAACAATGGGCAAATTTGATATTAATCAAGAATGGAAATTTATAACTGCTGAGACGCACGATAAAAAGTTTAGAAAAACGAATTTGATAAAAAGAGAGATTTTATTTAGTTTGCAGATTTTATTGAGTAAAACGGAAAAGAAAAATTATCTTGCTTTGAAAAAAATTTATGCAAACCAAAAAGGGTAAAATTTTAAACTTTTCAGTTAATGATTTGATACTGTTCTGCATACATTCTGTGGCTCTAAATAACGAAGAGTGCAGTTTTGAAAGATTAATAAAAGAATGTTTTACGCTGTTTCCAGAAGTGTTGGGTTTTACAAGATATCCGGTTTGGCCCGACTCAAGAAAACTTGACAGGCCTCTGCGCGCATTGAGAGATGAAAAATTGATAATTGGCGACCCAAAAACTATTTTTATGCTGACAAAAGAGGGCGAGAAAAAAGCCTCTGAAATATCAAGATCGTTAAGGCAGGGAAAACTATTATGATTATTAATTTTGGTAAAATTATAAATAAAATAAAAAGGCGCCTAAAGACGGATCCAAAATTTCGCCGTTTTCTTTATTTTATATGTTATTCAGTTGTTGTAATTTTTTTAATTTTTGTTTGGGAAATTTATGTACCAAGGTCTTTTGCATCTAATCATACAATCACTTATCTTGCAAAAAGCGGGCAGGGCGATGATGAAATTGCTAAAGATTTGGAACAGCAGGGAAAATATAAAGATAAATTAAAGGCCTTAGCACAAA
>JBBTVU010000003.1:0-3875 GCA_038063115.1 Patescibacteria group bacterium
CCGCTTCTGCCTGAGCATGCCTGCCTCCGCCTTCAACTTTTACAGTAACTCTGAACTTATCAAAGCATTTCATTTTTTTCATTGAAGAAACCGCTGTTTCTTGGTCTTCTGGCAATGCAAAATACTGCTGATATGACTTATTATTTACAATAAATTCTTTTTCTCCTTTTGTATAAAGCCTGACGCGAGCCACTGCTGTTTTTCTTCTTCCAATTGCTTCAATATAACGGTCGGGCTTTCCAGCTTCTTCTTTTATTTTATCTGCAATTTCTCTAGAAATTTCCTCCTCTACAACATCTTCTCTAATATCTTCTTCGGTTTTAAAAGTAGGTTTAAAAACAGGAGTTTTTGCCTCTTGTACAATTTCTTTCTTTATTTCTTCTCCGCCTTGACTCGGCGAGGCAGGTTTAGTTGTTTTTTTTGTTGTTCTTGGCATTTTTTTTATTGAAACTTAAGCCTTTTTATCTGGATTGATCTTAATTTATTTTTTGGCAACATTCCCATAATGGCTTTTCTCAGAACTTCTTTCGGGCCTTTTTTATTTAGAACTTCTTTTAAAGTAGCCTGTTTCATATTTCCAAGATATCCAGTAAAGTGAAAATAATTTTTAGTTTCTAATTTATTTCCAGTATATTTAATTTTGTCTGTATTTTTTACAATAACAATATCACCCATTTCTTTATAGGCTTCAAAGTTTGGCTTGTTTTTTCCTCTTAACAAAACTGAAACTTCGGCAGCTAATCTGCCCAAGCTTTTGCCTTCTGCGTCTATTATATGTGTTTCCCGTTTAACTGTTTCCATATTATTTTACAAGCTCAATTATTACCATTTTTGCCCCGTCTGAATGGCGCGGGCCAAGTTTTATGATTCTTGTATATCCTCCATGCCTTTCTTGGTATCTTGGAGCAATGTCGTTTACTAATTTTTTAACTGTTACCGGGTTTAAATCTCTTGCTAATATTCTTCTGGCAAAAAGATCGTTCTTTTTTGCTTTTGTAATAAATTTTTCGGCAACAGATCTTAACTCTTTTGCTTTTGCTTCGGTTGTTTGAATTTTTTCGTGCAAAAAAAGACTGGTAGCTAATGTTCTTAATAAAGCTTTTCTCTGGTTCTTTGGCCTTGATAACATTCTTCCTTTATTTAGTTTCCTCATTTTTTAACTCTAATCCTAATTTTTTTAATTTTCTTTTTACTTCAGACATTGCCTTATCTCCCATTCCCTCCAGTTCGGACAAGCTCTTTTCTGATTTTCTGACAATTCCCCCAACTGTTTTTATGTCGTTATTTAACAAAGCATTAAGCGTTCTGCCGGTTAATTTTAAATCTTCAACGTTAATTTCTGTTGCGTCTCCGCCCGTTTCTGGAGTAGATTTAGCAGGGGCAGATTCTTTGACAATTTCCTCTTTAGACACTTTGCCTTCAAAAATTACATTAAAATGTTTTATAAGCAATTCGCAGGCTTGAAAAAATGCCTCTTCTGGAGTAATAGTTTCGTCTGTTTCTATTTCAAGGCTTAATTTGTCAAAATCTGTTCTGTCGCCAACACGCATATTTTCAACCTGAAAGTTAACATTTCTAATTGGTGTAAAAATAGCATCTGTGGCTATTGTTCCTATTTCCGATTTTTTTAAACCGGCTGCCGAACTTTTTCTTTGGTCTTTTGGCTCATAACCAATTCCTTTTTCAATTTGAAGCTCTATTTCCAATTCTGCTTTTTTATCTGTTATTGTGGCAATATGAATATCTGGATTTACGAGTTTTACCTGAGAAGAAGTTTTAAAATCTGAACCTTTTACTTCTTTTTCTCCTTTCACTTTTAATTCAACTTTTTGGACGTCTCCTTCAAAAATTTTGAATCTCAACTTTTTTAAATTCAAAAGTATCATTATGGTGTCTTCTAAAACACCTGGAATTGTGGAAAATTCGTGCGAAGCTCCTTTTATTTTTACATGAGTTATTGAAGCTCCCTGTAAAGAAGATAATAAAACGCGCCTTAACGAATTTCCAATAGTAACTCCGTAGCCTGGATAAAGTCCTTCTATTTCAAAAACCGCTTGGTTTTTTTTCTTTTGAATTATTTTTGGCGCTAACGGTAATGGAATCATAAAATTATTTTAATTATTTTTTATCTTGAATAAAACTCGAATATTAATGGTATTTCTGCCGGCGGCTTAACTTCGTCTAAATTAGGTTCGCCCACAGATTTGCCTTCAAATTTGTCTTTATCAATAGTCAGCCAAAGAGGAGTGTCTTTTCTTTTTAACTGGTTCTGCAATTCTTTAAAAATTGGTTTTTTCTTTTTTGATTCTTTTATAGAAATAATATCTCCTTTTTTAACATTAAAAGATGGAATATTTACCGGTTTTCCATTTACCAAAAAATATCCGTGCGAAACGAGCTGTCTTGCATGAATTCTAGAATTCACAAAACCCAGGCGGAAAATAACATTGTCCAATCTGCTTTCCAATTCTTTTATAAGCTCATTTGAAACATTTTCAACCTTGCCCATTTTTGCCAAGGTCTGTTTTACATATTTTTTAAACTGGCGTTCTGAAAGCCCGTACCATTTTTTTAAAGTCTGTTTTTCCTGCAAAGATTTTTTATATTCAGAAGGGCTTCCGCCTTTTCTCTTTTTTTGCGGGCCTGGAGCGTAAGCTCTTTTTACCATGGCGCATTTTTGCGAAAAACAACGATCGCCCTTCAAAAAGAGTTTTTGGCCTAAACGCCTGCAAGTTTTACATTGTTCGTATATCATAATTCTAGTTAAACTCTGCGTACTTTTCTTAACCGGCATCCGTTATGGGGAACCGGAGTAATATCTTTTATAGAAATAATGTTTAAACCTTGGGCAACTAATGTTCTGATACTTGATTCCCTGCCGGCTCCAATTCCTTTTATCAAAACCTCAATTTTTTCTATTGATAGTTTTTTGCAAATATTGGCGATGGCTTCTGCAACTCTTGAGGCGGCAAAGGAAGTTGCTTTTTTTGTCCCTTTAAATCCAACTGACCCTGCCGATTTCCATGCCAAAACTTGGCCTCTTAAGTTTGTAAGAGTAATTATCGTGTTGTTATAAGAAGAAGAAACGAATATTTTTCCCTCTTGGACTCCGGCAATAGTTGATTTTACTTTAACTTCCTTTCCGGCTGTTTTATCAATTTTTTCCTGTTCTTTTATTACCTCTTCATGATTTGTTTCTATTATATGTTTTTTTCCCATGATTTATGAACGAAGTGAATAAATCACCCTGAGTCTTTATGGACGAAGGGTTACATTAATTTTTATGTTGGCGCTGCCGACGGCTTACGGCCGGAACCCATTGTTTTTCTTACATTGCCTCTGACTGTCCTGTTATTTGTTTTTGTTCTTTGGCCTCTGACGGGCAAACCTTTTATATGCCTTAATCCTCTCCATGCCCCAATATCTTTTAGTCTTTTTATGTTTATCATAACCTGCCTTCTCAAGTCTCCTTCAATTTTATATTCTTTTTCAATTAAATCTTTTAAGTCATTAACTTCTTTTGGAGTTAACTCTGACGCTTTTTTATTTGCATCAATGTTTGCTTTTTTTAAAACTTTTTTACTCAAAGAATTTCCTATTCCGTAAATATAGGTTAAAGCTATTTCTATTCTTTTGTTTTCGGGTATATTTACCCCTGCAATTCTTGGCATAGTTTTTTGAAATTATCCTTGGCGCTGTTTGTGTTTTGGGTTTTTTTTGCAAATAACATAAATCCGACCTTCTCTTCTGACGATTTTACAGTCGTTACAAATTTTTCTTATTGATGGCCTTATCTTCATAATTAAAACTTAAGCGGCACTGAGAAAATTTTTCAATTCGGGCTGGCCGTGGGTTTGGCGGGCGTTGAAAAATTT
>JBBTVU010000004.1:0-4303 GCA_038063115.1 Patescibacteria group bacterium
ATAAATTAAAAAATGTCAAAGAGATAAATAATACAAAAAAAGAAATAGCCAGAATTTTAACCGTTTTAAAAGAAACCCTCGGCCGTAGCCCCTTAGGGCGTAGCCCAACGGGCGAGCCTACGGGCGAGGCAAAATAATATGTCAAAAAGAAAATTAACAGGCAAAGTGGTTTCCGACAAGATGCAAAAGACCGTGGTGGTCCAAGTTGAAAGAATAAAAGAACACCCAAAATACAAGAGAAGATATAAAATCCACAAAAAATACAAAGCCCACGACGAGAAGGGTGAATTTCACATGGGAGACACGGTTGTTATTGAAGAGACAGCCCCTATTTCAAAAGATAAAAAGTGGAAAGTAATTAGAAAAATTTAAAAATTTAAAAATTTCGTATGATACAGTTAAGATCAATGTTAAAAGTCGCAGATAATACTGGAGCAAGAATTGTCCAGTGCATTAATGTGCCCGGAGGAACAAGAAGAAGATATGCTCAATTGGGAGATATTATTGTTGCAGTTGTGAAAAAAGCTGAACCAAGAAAAATAGTGAAAAAACATGAAAAAGTAAAAGCAGTTATTGTGCGCCAAAGAAAAGAATTTAGAAGAGCAGATGGTTCTTATATCCGTTTTGATGACAATGCAGTTGTAATATTGGGCGACGGCAAAGAGCCAAAAGGAAGCAGGGTTTTAGGCCCAACAGCAAAAGAGTTAAAAGATAAAGGTTTTGATAAAATAGCAATGATGGCAAGCGAATTATTATAAAGACATGAAAATTAAAAAAGGCGATACGGTTTTAATAATATCAGGTAAAGACAAGGGCAGAACGGGAAAGGTAACTAGAGCTCTTCCAAAAGAGATGGGAATTTTAATCGAAGGAATCAATTTAAAAAAGAAGCATGTGAAACCAAAAAAGCAGGGTGAAAAAGGTCAGGTTGTTGATATCCCAGCAGTTTTAGAGGTTTCAAATGTTAAGCTAATTTGTTCAAAATGTGGAAAAGCGGTAAGAGTTGGATATAAAATTGAAAACGATGTAAAAAAGAGAATTTGTAAAAAATGTAAACAAGAAATCTAATATTTCGTTTCGCTAAAAAATGGAAAAATTAAAAGAAAAATACAAAAAAGAGGTTGTTTCAGCCATGATGAAAAAATTCGGATATAAAAATCAGATGGCTGTTCCCAGTATAAAAAAAGTTGTATTAAATAGCTCTTTTGGCAAGGAAGTTGTAAACAAAACTTCCGGCGAAAGAGAAAAAATACAAAACTTAGTAATACAAGATATGTCTTTAATTGCAGGCCAAAGGGCAAAATTGGTAAAATCAAAAAAATCAATTGCCGGATTTAAATTAAGAGAGGGTTTAGAAATTGCCGCAACAGTAACCTTAAGAAAAGAAAGAATGTGGGATTTTTTGGAAAGATTAATTTATTTGTCTTTGCCAAGATCTCGCGACTTTAAGGGTTTTGAACCAAAAATTATAGATAAAAGAGGAAATTTGAACATAGGATTCAGAGAGCATATTTCTTTTCCAGAAATTTTTACAGAAAAAGAAAAAACTATTTTTGGATTTCAGATAACAGTAGTAACCAATGCAAAAAGCAAAGAAGAAGGATTGGAATTATACAAATTAATGGGATTCCCAATTAAATAAAATAAGATATCGCTACGCTACGTAAACTTATGGCAAAAAAATCACAAGAAATAAAAGCAAGAATGAAACCAAAATATCCTTCAAGGAAGCAAAGGAGATGTTTCAAGTGCGGAAGAAGGCATGGTTTTATGCGAGCGTTCGGGCTTTGCAGGATATGCTTTAGAGAATTAGCAAATAAAGGTGAGATACCTGGTATAAAAAAGAGTTCGTGGTAGTAAGAATTTTTAATTTTTGAAATTTTTAAAATAATTTCTTAATGTTTAAAAATTGAAAAATTAGAAAAATTTAAAAATTTTCATTTATGATAGATCCAATTACAGATATGTTAAATCAAATAAGGAATGGAGCAGCTGTGCAAAAAGCTGAAGTTTCGGTTCCTTTTTCAAACTTAAAATATGAGGTTATGAAGGTTTTGGCGCAAGAAGGCTTTGTGACAGAAGTGAAGAAAACCGTAAGGGGCAAAAATAAGATTTTGAAAATTGTTTTAAAATATGACGATGGCATTGGCGCAATTTCCGGATTAAGAAGAGTTTCAAAGCCCGGACAGAGAATTTATGGAAAAGCAATGGAAATAAAAAGAGTCCGCGGAGGATACGGAGTATCAATAGTTTCAACGCCAAAAGGATTAATGACAAATAAAGAAGCTAGGAAACAAAAATTAGGAGGAGAAATTTTACTTGAAATATGGTAAATTTAAAAAATAAATTATGTCAAGAATAGGAAAAAAACCAATTGAAATACCACAGGGAGTTACCGTAGCAATGGCTGGCGAGGTTTTGGTTGTTTCAGGCCCAAAAGGAGAATTGAAAAGAGAAGTTAACGGCAATGTAAAAATTGAAATTAAAGAGGGAAAGATTTTTATTTTTTCCGAAAAAGGAAATTTGTGGGGATTATACAGAGCTCTAATTGCCAACATGGCGCAGGGAGTCAGCAAGGGGTTTGAGAAAAAATTAGAAATAGAAGGAGTTGGTTTTAAAGCCATGGTAGAAGGCGACGGATTGATTTTAAATCTTGGTTTTGTGAACCCGGTTAAAGTAAAAAAACCTGAAGGAATCAACTTTTTAGTTGAAAAAAACGTCATTACTGTTTCTGGAATAAACAAAGAGCTGGTTGGGCACATCGCAGCATTAATTAGAAAAACTAAAAAAGCCGAACCATATAAAGGGAAAGGAATAAAATACCAGGGTGAAAAAATAAGGAGAAAAGAGGGTAAAAAGGTTGTTGCAGCTAAAAAATAAAATATGATTACAAAGAGAGAAAAAAGACAAAGAAGGCATAAAAAAATTAGATCAAGAATACACGGCACCTCAAAAATGCCAAGATTTTTCGTTTTTAGATCTACAAATCATATTTATGCCCAGTTAATTGATGACGACAAGGCAAAAGTTTTATTGTCAGCATCGGATAAAGATATTAAAAAACTAAAATTGACAAAATCAGAGGTTGCAAAAGAATTGGGAATATTTGTCGCCAAAAAGTGCCTTGAGAAAAAAATAGAAAAAGTTGTTTTTGACAGAGGTGGAATTGTTTATCACGGCAGAATAAAAGCGCTAGCTGATGGAGCCAGAGAAGGAGGGTTAATTTTTTAAAAAAAATTTATATCGCTACGCTAAAAACTATGACAGAAGAAACAATAAAAAAAATAGATGATGGATTTAAACCCATTCCAACTGGAGAGCAAACACAAGCTCCCCGTGGTTTTTCTCGCGGCCAAGGGCAAAGAGGCGGGCAAAACAGAAGGCCAAGTTTTGGAAGAGCCGGCGTAGGCAGAGACAGACAGAAAGATGAATTTGAATCGAAACTTTTGGACCTAGCCAGGGTTACAAGGGTAACCGGCGGAGGAAAACGTTTAAGATTTAGAGCCGTAGTTGTGGCTGGCGATAAAAAGGGTAAAATTGGCATTGGCATAGACAAAGGAAGAGATGTCTCTCAGGCAATTGAAAAGGCCACTCGAAAGGCAAAAAAGAATTTAGTTAGTGTTGTGATAACAGATGGAACTATTCCTTATCAGGTTGAGGCAAAAGCCGGACCAGCAAGAATTTTATTAAAACCTCAGAAAAAAGGAAGAGGTTTGGTTGCCGGAGGAGCCGTAAGAACAATTTGCGATTTAGCCGGAATTAAAAATATTTCTTCAAAAATACTTTCAGGTTCAAAAAACAAGCTTAACAACGCTATTGCCACAATGGAGGCGTTGAAAAAATTAAAGAGTAAAAACTAAAATGCAGCTGCACGAATTAAAACCAAAACATAAAGAAAGATCAAAAAAGAGAATTGGCAGGGGAGGAAAGAAAGGAACTTATTCCGGAAAAGGAAATAAGGGCCAAAGTTCAAGGGCCGGCAGGAAAATGGTGCCAATAATCAGGGAATTGATAAAAAGGTATCCAAAATTAAAAGGATACAGAAGATTTGTTTTAGAAGATTATTCAGTTGCTGTTAACCTTGAAACTTTGGAAAAAAATTCAAAAGCTGGCGAAATTATAAACCCGGAAAATTTGATTAAAATGGGAATTGTTCGTATGATAAAGGGGAGGGTTCCGAAAGTTAAAATATTGGGAAAAGGAAAACTTACAAAGCAATTGGCTGTTGAAAACTGCAAGGTATCTGCTTCTGCAAAAGAAGCAATTGAAAAAGCCGGCGGAAATATAAAATAAAAACAAAAAA
>JBBTVU010000005.1:0-1697 GCA_038063115.1 Patescibacteria group bacterium
TAATACGGGGTAAAAGGGTTTTTTCTGCCAAACTTTGCCTCCTTCAAAACTATCGACGACAATTGCATTCCCTGTAAAATTTTCTTGGCCTCATCTATTGAAATCGCTATAATTATGCCCGATGTTTTTACTCCTTTATTTGTTGTTCCGGTATATTTAAACTGCAAATCCATTTGTATTACCGGTTCTAAAATTTTAACTTGCTCAGAGTCCAAAATTTGCATGTTAATATCAATTTTAGGCCTGTTAAAAACCAGCTCTTGCGCCACGGGTTTTGGTTTTGCTAAAAATACCGCTGTTGAAATAATAAGCAAAATTAGCGCAAATAATATTGTTATTCCTATAAAAAACTGTTTCTGCCTCTGCTTTGGTGATATAAAAACAATAGCCATTTTCTAAAATTTTTGATTTTAAATACTTTGAAACTCTAATTGAAGATTCTCTTTATTTTTTACTTTATTACCAAATAATCCTGACTCTATCTCTTCACTAATTTCCGCCAATCTCCTTTCAGTAATTTTTACATATTTTTCATTTGAATCTATACCAATGTAATTCTTATTTAATTTTTTTGCGGCAACTGCTGTAGTTCCACTCCCGATAAAGGGATCTAAGATAATAGCGTCTTTAGAAAATGCTGATAATTTTATTAAATATTCACAAATAGCCAATGGTTTCACCGTTTTGTGATCATTATAATCACCTTTTTCTTTTTTTGTTGGTTTTGATAATAAAAAAGCTTTATCAATAATTTCGTTTATGCTATCAATCGTAAAAACATTTGCTGGATACATATTATCGTTGCCAATTTTTATATTTGTATTTAATAAACCAACATCATGTTTCAAAATATTATTTAAATAAGTTTGTTCTGTTGGTTTTTGAGCCATAGCAATTGGTTCAAAACACGATTTTATTTGTGGTGTTTTCCAACCATTTAATTTTTCCTTTATTACTTCTTTTGCTTTTTCGTCTATTTTTAAATTTTTAATAAAATGGTCTAATCCCATCGCTTTTGCTTGGTTTTGAGTATAAAGCCACATAAAAGCATCTCTTATTTCAAACCCAGCGTCATCAATAGCAGAAGCCATTCTATGATAAAGTCTAGGACTCGAAAAAGAAAAGAAAAACCCACCTGGTTTTAATACTCTAAAAATTTCTTTAGAAACTTCTAAATACCAACTATAAAATCTTCTCCCTTGTTCACGGTCAAATTTCATTCCAGAGGGCAACGACTTTATGACATGCTGGTTGTCTTGATTAGAAACTTTTTCGTAATCCCAATTATTATCAAGCTTATCTAAAAAATAGGGGGGGTCGGTTAATACCACATCAATTGAATTACTTTCTATTTGGGGTAGTAAATTCATCGTATCACCGCAAATAATTTTATTTATAAATTTTTTATTATTCATAATCTATTTTATTAGATTCGGGTTTTCACCTTTAAATTCTTGATAAAGTATTCTATAAATTATTTCTCTTACCTCTTTATCAAAATTTTTGACGAAGTTAGCATCTGCTAATTTTATAACTCTGCCCTTTTCATCATAAATCCATCTGTTTCTATCGCCTCTATTGCATTTTTGGCATTGAGGAATAATATTTCCTGCGACAAGTGGTTTATTCGGATTCATATGTGCTTTTTCTAAAATAGTTTTTGTTGCGGGCCAATGAAAATGCGGTTTTCCTTCTTG
>JBBTVU010000006.1:0-1657 GCA_038063115.1 Patescibacteria group bacterium
GGCATTGTCCTTACTTCGCCATCCCTGTGCGCGCAACGAAAATATATCTACCCTGAGGTTTTATATCGCCAGAGAGAAAATTTTTTGATAGAATAAAATATATATGATTATTGTTTTAAATTTTGGCGGTCAGTACACTCATTTAATTGCCAGACGCTTGAGAGAGCTGGGCAGTTGTGCTGAAATCTTACCATTCAACACGCCCGCAGCAGAAATTATAAAACTTAAACCTCGAGGGATAATTCTTTCTGGTAGCCCATCTTCTGTTTATGATAAACATGCTCCGTTTCCAACTGAGGGCATTTTTAATTTGGATATCCCAATTCTCGGTATTTGTTATGGTCAACAACTCATTGCTAAATTATTAGGTGGAGAAGTTAAGTCGGGAAAGCTAAAAGAATTCGGAAGAGAAAAAATTATGGTTTCTGACAAAATTAGTTTATTTAAGGGGTGTAATAAAAAAGAAGTTGTTTGGTTTTCTCATGGAGATACAGTAACTAAACTACCAAAAGGTTTCAAGCGAATTGCCAAAAGTAAAACTTGTAGGGTTGCTGCTTTTGTAAGTAATAATAATCAAATTTTTGGAATTCAGTTTCACCCAGAGGTGACTCACACAATTCATGGATTAAGAATCCTTAAAAATTTTATTTATAACATTTGCAAGGAGAAAAAATCTTGGAGAATCAGCGACCTTAGGAAACGCCTTATAACCGAAATTAAAAGTAAGGTAATGAAGGATCCGGTTCTTGTCGGCGTTTCTGGAGGAGTTGACTCTTTTGTGACAGCGACATTATTGAAGGTTGTAATTGGGAAGAAACTTTATTGTATTTTTGTAGACAATGGTTTGATGAGGAAGAATGAACCCGAAGAAATTGGGAACATTTTTAAAAAAATGAAATTTCAAAATTTTATGGTTGTCGATGCTAAAAAAGAGTTTCTTGATGCGCTTAAAGGCATAACTAATCCTGAAAGGAAAAGAAGAATAATTGGCCATACCTTTATCAGGGTTTTTGAGAAAAAAGCTAAAGAATTAGAGAAACAAGCAAAAATTAAATTTTTAGCCCAAGGGACTATTTATCCAGATAGAATTGAATCCGCTCAACCATCTAAAAACGCAGCTAAAATTAAAAGCCATCACAATATTACTTTGCCACGAAAATTAAAATTTCAAATTATAGAGCCGATCCAAGAACTCTATAAAGACGAAGTGAGAAGGTTGGGCAAAGAATTAGGATTACCCAATTCTATTATAGGAAGACACCCATTTCCTGGACCTGGATTGGCGGTAAGAATTTTGGGAGAAATAACGGAGGAGAGATTAAATATCCTAAGAGAAGCTGATTACGTTTTTATTTCCGAACTTAAAAAAGCTAATTTATACGATAAAATTTGGCAAGCCTTTGCAGTTTTACTTACTTTAAAAACTGTGGGAGTTATGGGAGATGCCAGAACATATGAATATATTATTTCTTTGCGAGCCGTCACTTCAAAAGATGGCATGACTGCTGATTGGGCAAGAATTCCTTCAAAAGTCTTAGAGAAGATTTCAAATAGAATTGTTAATGAAGTAAAAGGAGTGAATAGGGTCGTCTATGATATTTCCCAGAAACCACCGGCTACTATTGAATATGAATAGTGCAGTGCAGATTTCCCATAT
>JBBTVU010000007.1:0-2337 GCA_038063115.1 Patescibacteria group bacterium
TGTATTGGTCATTGGCAACATCTAGAGCCGCTTTGGCATTTTGAAGCTGGGCTGAGGTTTGACTTGAATCTAATTCTGCCAAAATATCTCCGGGTTTTATATTGTTACCCGCCGCAACATATATTCTGGAAATTTTTCCGGTAGTTTTAAAACCCAAACTAATGTCATTTGTCGATTTAACGCTGCCAGTTTCTGAAACTTCCTGCAAAACTTCTCCTGCAGACACTTTTTCTGTTACATATGAATCAAGCGGACTTTTAAAGGCGCTTGAAATAATAAAATAGCCGGCAATTACAAAAATAATTGCTAATATTATAAACCATGTTCTGCTAATTTTTACATTAAATATTTTAAATATTTTCATATGTTTTGGCCCCTTTAAACCATTTTTGGAATGGGCAATCTTGGTTGTGAGGGGGCGGATTATTTTGTTTTAAGGCGAAGACCGCATCTTTGAAAATTTCGTAAATATCAGAAGGATTAGTTTCTATTTCCAAAACTTCTTTTCTAAACGGCAATCGGTCAATAAATCCCCTGCTTTTATCTACAATGTAAAATGCCAAATATCCTTTTCTTGGCGTCTGATATCCGTTTTTTTCCAATAAAAATGTATAAGCGTCTAATTGCAATTGAAATCTGTCATAAACATTTGCCACCCTGCTTCCGGTTGACTTATAATCTAACGCAGCCAGTTTTCCGTCGGAAAATTCTAATATATCGTCTACCGCGCCGAACAAAGTTGCCTGTAACGCCTCATCAAAATATCTTATGCCTGCAAAATTATTACGCCACTGATTAAGCAAATTTTGGTTTGAAAAAAGTTTTGCTTTCAGGTCTGCCAGCAGAGGATGAGGCAGATTTTTGGCGCGATATGTGTCAAATTCTTCTTTTAATAAAGTGTCCACCGCTGAATTTAAAGCATAAGGATATGGCGGGGGCCTTTTAATTCCCAAATTTTTATCCAGCCAAAAACAGTGCGAGCATTCCAAAAATAAATTCAGTGAATTAGGCGATAATTGAATTGTTTTTCCGATCATGTTTTATTTATTGTATTACAAAAATTTCAAAAAATAAAACGGCGAGGGCTGACCTTCGCCGTACTTCGCTAAAGTTCAACAACTTTCAGCTTCTTTTTTGGCTTTGTCACAAAGAGCGGCTAAACCTGCTAAAAGAACTATTTGTTGCATTGGGCTATCAACATTGTGGCAGGAGAATTTGTATCCTTCCCCTGGTCCCCAATTATCTGCTGGATGCAGACCGCAGGCATTGCCGGGACAGCTTACATTTAGCCAGCCATTTGGGTAATCAACCTTTGCCCAAAAGTTATGCCTCTGGCATTTATTAGTTTGAAGGAACATCTTACCCCAAGCCCTAACCATTGCTTCGGTCATCTCAACTATCTCGGTATTCGGCTCAAACGATGACAGAAAAACACCCAGAGGAATACTATAAACTCCACTCATGCTCCCACCGTGCATTTTTTTCTCTGTTATCGTCTCTACTGTTAGCAACTGGGAAAAAGCACAAGAGGTCTTGTGCTTCTTGTAAGGCCTCAATGACGCCAAAACAAAAAACACAGTAAAGCTTGCCGAGATGGCATACGCAGACTTCCAGTTCATAGCCCACTCTCTACCTGTTCCATTGCAGTATAGACATTTTTCTCCTTCAAAATTTTTGTCTTGTTTTGAGCCGTCGCATTCGCGGCAAGCTTCGTTCAGTTGCTTTTCTACTTGGGGAATCATTGCCTCAAAGATTATGAAATCCTTTTCCTCCCCGATTTTTTGGAATGCTCCATCAAAACCGAAAAGCTGTTCTCCAAAAAGATTCGCTCTAAAGCAATCAAATGCAGAAAACCCAAACTCGCTCAAAAAATGAAGGATTAAAGGGGCTTCTGATGAGACAGAAAGCCCAGCAACAAAATCTCTGTGCATCTTTATCACGATCGCAGGAATTTTTCCGTCCCAAGATAACTCGTACTGGCAGGGCATATTCTCTCTTTCAACAAAGAAGAATTCATCGTGCGGCGCCATTGGTTGACCCCTTATGTTAAGGTGCTGATTTTCTCAAACCCATAAAACTATATTACAAATTTAAAAAAAATAAATCAAGCTATAACAACCCACCTCCATTTGCCATATTGGTCTTTATAAAATTTGTGGTTTTTATAATTATATTCTTTTATTAATTTTTCTATCTGTTTTTTTTGCTCGGGACTGAATTCCATAAAAATCCGGCCGCTGGGATTTAAATGATTTTTGCCGTTTTTCAAAAATTTTCTGATATAAAAAAGTCCGTCCGCTCCCCCAAACAAAGCTTTATGCGGCTCATAGTTTAAAA
>JBBTVU010000008.1:0-6347 GCA_038063115.1 Patescibacteria group bacterium
CTTTAATAATTTCAAGTTTTTCTAATCCCACCCGTGGAACTGCTTGGCTTCGCCAAGTTTAGAGGCAAAAATTTACTTCAAAAACTAGAAAACAGAAAGGATTAAGTTAAAAGTCAAACATAGGCTTAATCTCTCCAGTTTTTAGATTAACGCTATACCAATTAAAAGTAGCTGTGTGATCAGATAACAGTTCATAAACATGGATAGTATATCCTTCAGCTGTTTTACTATCCACCTCAATTATTGGTTTACCACCTGTGGTTGGACCAGTACCCCCGGGCCCTGTAAAAAGGGCTAACCATTCTTTTACCTTAGGAAGTTCTTTTATAAGATTAATCGCTTTTTCTTCTGAAATAAATTTTTCTTCTAAAGAGGTGGGCTGGGTGGAGGTAGGTTGAAGTATAGGAGAAACTACGGGCGGCACTGTCGGAACTTTCCCTATCCATCCATACCACCAAGCTAAAATTCCGCCAGCTATTAAAATAAAAATAATTACTATAATCCAAATTTTAGAAAAAACTTGTTTGTCCATAGTTTAATAAATTATTTAATAATTGTGAAAAATTTTCTTTTCCCATCGAAAACCGCCAGTTCCGTTTCGAGCCAAAAAATCCCTACGATTTGGTGGCCGAGCGGCGCGTCCCGCGCCGCGAGGCATTGACTTTTCCTGTCTGGTGCCGAGGGTGGGACTCGAACCCACAAGTCTTGCGACACATGCTCCTAAGGCATGCATGGTTGCCAATTTCATCACCTCGGCTCAAAATTTACTATAACATAAAACCCGCGCATTTTAAACCCCGTTAGAAGTCCGTAAGATTAGATATAAAAACATCTAAAACAAAAATATCACGGACTTCTAACGGGGTAAAGGCGCGGGAATGTATACCTTTAAATAATATTATATTCCCTCAGTTGGTATATTTAAAAGGTTTGCTATAACATCATAAGCTATATTTGACAATATAACGACAACCGTGCCGATCACCGCCGCAAATGTAGCTTTTTTAGCTATACCAGTTCTTTCCGGGCTTCCCGCCGAAACTAACCACAGAATACCCGCAATGATCCAGCCAATAATAACCACAGAATAAGCAATTGTTAACGCAGCGTCTCTTATTGTTCTCACCATCTGCGGCGCGGTAACTTGGCCAAAAACTATAGTGGGAATAGCTAAAACGGCTGTAAAAACGGCTAAAAATAATATTTTTTTATTCACCCCGTTAGAGGTCTGTCTTTATATAATTTTGATATTTAATTTCAGACAAACCCATTTTATACTATGAATATTCCCATTAAACAGTGTCAAAAACCTCTAACGGGGTTCATATATTTATTAAGCGCCCTTTTTTATTTTTGGGCTTAATTTCAAAATTATCTTCCTGACATGATAGCTGTGGTTATTATACCAACTGCCGAAGCGGCAACAATAGAAATTACAGTGCCCCCGATAGCGGCGAACAAAGCTTTTTTTGCAGTAGCCAGCTTGGTAGGATCGCCTTGGGCAGAAAGAAATAAGATGCCCGTGATAATCCAAAAAATTATAACTATAGCAACGGCGACTTGTCCAATTACCCTGCCGACATTATCAACCATGCCCGTTATTGTAATTTGGGCTGATGTTGAGATTGGAAACAGTAAAATCGCCAACAGTGGAATTGCTAATAATAATTTTTGATTAATATATTTATTCATTTTTTTAAAATATTATGATAACGCAGTTTCTGTTATTTTAATTATTGAGAATGCAATAATAGCAACTACAACTCCAGCCACCCCCCACAAAAATGCTTGTTTCGCAGTAGTTAATTTTGTGGGGTCGCCCTGAGCTGTCAAAAATAGCACACCGGCAAAGACGAGAAAGATAACAGCAACGCCGGTAAAAATAATCCAAACCGCGCTTAATATATTGTTAAATAAAGTCGTTATTGTAGTACTACCTCCATTAGGAAGTTCTGCAAACGCAAAAGATGACAATGGTAAAGTTAAAATACTCAATAAGGTTAAAAGTAGTAGGCTTTTTTTCATTTTTAGATTGATATTTTCCCCCGCCCCGCTTAGCGGGACGGGGAAATTTAAAAATAAATTTAACAACCCGAGCCTACTCCCACATTAAGACCCGAACCTATAATAGCAATTATTGAGAATGCAATAATTCCCACTACAACTCCAGCCACCCCCCACAAAAAAGCAGTTCTTGCTTGAGCTACTTTTTCAGGATTTCCTCCTGCTGTAAGAAATAATATGCCAGCGACCACAAAAGCGATAACCGCAATAAGACCAAAAGCCTGCCAGACGAGGGTTTCAATTTTTTGAATCAGAGAACACATGGTAAGGCTAGTAGCATTTGGTTGGGCAAATACTAAGACTGGCGAAGCTAAAATGGCTAAAGAAACTAAACCCGTTATAATTTTTTGTTTATTCATTTTTTTAAATTTAAATTAAAATTACTCGACCTTTTAACCCCCAATAGCGGTTCTTATTATGGCAACTATACCACTTGCCAGTAAAGTTATAACTATGCCGGCTATGGCATATATCAAGGCTGTTTTTGCTTTGGTCATTTTTTCTGGACTCCCGGCAGATGTCAAATATAAAATGCCAGCTACTATTATCATTATAACAGATAATGCTCCAATTATTCCAGCAACGGCTGTAATAATATTTCCTAAAAGATCTCCGAAGGTGTTAGTAGTGTTGCCTAATGGGTTTGGAATTGTAACTTGGGCTAAAAATTTTTCCCACATATTGATTAATTATACAACTTTTAATCTTTCAAGCAAGCGCCCGATGCAATCTTATCGCCCTCATCAAGGCGCATTATTCTAACACCCTGCGTTGCCCTGCCCAGTAAAGAAATTGATTTTACGCCAGTTCTTATAACCTGTCCGTGTTGTGAAATAATAATTAAGTCCTCTTCCTCTGCGGCTGGTTCTAAAATGCAAGCCATAATTATTCCGCCAGTTTTTGGCGTAATTTTGGCAGTTTTTATTCCAGAACCTCCTCTGCCTTGAATTTTGTATTGATTTATGTCTGTCCTTTTGCCATAACCATTTTCCATTACCACTAAAAGATACTTTTTGGACTTTACCCCGTCATTCGACGGGGCTATCGCATCCATTCCTACAACTTCGTCGCCTTTTTTTAACCGTATGCCCCTTACTCCGGCAGCTGATCTTCCCATTACCCTAATATCTTTTTCTTTAAACCTTATTGCAATGCCAGCCTTGGTTGTTAAAATTATATCGTCCTCTCCAGAAGTTTTTACGACTTTTTTCAGCAAATCGCCCTTGTCTAGTTTTATAGCTATAATTCCGCTCTTTCTTACATTTTCAAATTCTTCTAAAGCAGTTTTCTTTATTGTTCCATTTTTAGTAACCATGACAAGATATTTATCTTTTTTGTCCTCCTCCTTGCCGTTTTTAGCAGATTTTTCTATTGGCACTAAAGACAAAATTTTTTCTTCGTTAGACATTTCTAAAAAGTTCAAAAGGCCCCTGCCCCTTGCAACTCTCGTGCCTTCGGGAATTTCATAAACTTGAGTTTGAAAAACTTTTCCTGAATCTGTAAAAAATAGCAGGTTATCGTGAGTATTTGCGCACAAAAAGTGCTCAACAATGTCGTCTTGCATTGTTTTCATGCCCATAATTCCCTTTCCTCCGCGCTTTTGAATTTTGTAAGTTTCAGGATTAATTCTCTTTATATATCCGCCAGTGGTTAAGGTTACAATTGTTTCTTCTAGAGGAACCAAATCAATTTCAGTAATTTCTCCCAATTTTCCTTTTATAACCTTTGTTCTTCTTTGGTCTCCATATTTTTCTTTTATGTCTTTAAACTCTTTTTTGATAATATCTTTTAATTTTTCAGGGCTCTTTAAAATGGCAGTCAGCTCTTTCATTAATTCTAAAATTTGTTTTAACTCGTCTTCTATTTTTTGCCTTTCTAATCCAGCCAGAGTTTGCAGCCTCATTTCTAAAATTGCCACTGCCTGCCTTTCAGATAGTTTAAATTTTTTAATCAAATTTGCTTTTGCTTCTTCTTTATCTGCAGATTTTTTAATTGTCTGTATTACAGCGTCAATATTTTTTAAGGCAATCATTAAGCCCTCTAAAATGTGCGCCCGTTCTTTGGCTTTTTCTAAATCAAATTTAGTTCTGCGGGTTATGACTTCTTCTCTGTGTTTTATAAAATATTTTAAAACATCAGAAATTGATAAAATTTCAGGCTGTATGCCGTCAACTAAGGCCAGTAAGTTCAAATGGAAAGTTTTTTGAAGCGGAGTAAATTTATAAAGCCTGTTTAAAATTCTCTGGGGCTCAAATCCTTTTTTAACATCAATAACAATTCGCATTCCTTCTCTGTCTGATAAATCTCTGATATCTTTTATGCCTTCAACCTTTTTTTCAGAAACCAAATTAGCCAGTTCTTCAACCAAAGTGGATTTGAAAACCTGATATGGAATTTCTGTAATTATAATTTGTTCTGCCCCGTCTTTTTTTTCTACAACATCTGCTTTGCCCCGCATTAATATAGAACCCTTTCCTTGCGCGTAAGCTGAAATTATTTCTTTTTGGTCATAAATTATGCCTCCGGTTGGAAAATCGGGGCCTTGTATAAATTGGAACAAATCTTCTGTTTCGGCTTTTGGATGGTCTAATAAATAAATTGAAGCGTCCAAAACCTCTGTCAAATTATGCGGTGGAATGTTTGTAGCCATGCCAACAGCAATACCCAGCGACCCGTTTAAAAGCAGTTGGGGGACTGGCGAAGGTAAAACAGAAGGCTCCTGCCTTGTGCCGTCATAGTTATCAACAAATTTTACAGTGTCTTTTTCAATATCTGTAAGCAATAGATCGCCAATTTTTGAAAGTTTAGCTTCTGTATATCTGCTTGCGGCCGCGCCGTCGTTATCAATTGAGCCAAAGTTACCTTGAGGCGTTACCAAGGGGTAGCGCATATTAAAATCTTGGGCCATTCTTACTAATGTGTCGTAAATTGCCATATCTCCGTGCGGATGGTATTTTGCCATGACATCTCCAACAGTAGCCGCGCATTTTCTAAATTTTGCTCCAGCTGATAACCCCAATTCATTCATGGCAAACAAAATTTTTCTGTGAACCGGTTTTAAGCCGTCTCTGACATCGGGAAGCGCGCGCGACACAATAACCGACATTGCGTAATCAATGTATGATTCTTTTAATTCGGTTACAATTTCTCTTTGCTGAATATTTCCTATTTTACTGTCGCCCTGTTTTCCGTCTTCCTGCGCCCGGGATTTTTTATTTTCTTTTTTATCTTCTTTTTCTTCTTTTGCCATAAATCTTAAAATTTAGCGTAGCGATATGTAATTTTTATTTTTCTATATTATTTGGCGCTTCTATTTGCGGGAGTTTGATTTGACCGACGCTTTCACCCAATTTGTTTAATTTGTCCGCCGCGGATTTTATCCAAAAATACCCCATTATTATTGCCATAACAGCAACAACCGACCACAAAACAATTTTTTTCCGCTTATCTGATAGTCCGCGAAGTTTGTCTAAGTAATTTGAAATTTGAACTTTGAAATTTGAATTCAATGTTTTAAAATTTAAATTTGAAATATTTTAAATTGATTAAAAATTGTAAATTGTAAATTGAGTTTTACGGAAGTAAAACTATTATTTCCATTGAGCCTTTTTTTGGAAGCGCGCTTGTTTTAACGGTCAATTTATCAACGGCAGTAATAGAGGGCTTGCCCATTGTTTTTAAAAATTTAGAAACTTCGTCAAGTTTTATTTTTAATTTGGGCAACGCATAATGCATTGGAATTACAATTCTTGGTTCAATTTGCCCTATTATTTTTTGGGCTGAGGAAGAATCAATCGTGTATTCTCCGCCAACTGGAATCATTAAAACATCAATTGATCCAATTTCATCAACTTGCTCGTCGGTTAATTGTTTTTGCCCCAAGTCGCCCAAGTGGCAAAATCTTATGTCTTCTGCTTCTATCGTATAAATTGTATTGCTCCCTTTCTCTTTGCCTTCTTTGTCATCGTGAAAAGAGGGAATTCCTTGCACAAAAACCCCTTTTACTTCATATTCGCCGGGCCCGTCAATTAAAAAAGGAGCGCCTTTAATTGCTTTTATATTATTGTGGTCGTGGTGCAGGTGAGTTACAAGCAAAATGTCAGCAGAAAAATTAGGGACTTTTAATCCTGTCTCTTCGTCAAAGGGGTCAATTACAATATTGGCCTCGTGGTCTCTTGAGTTAGAAACTGAAATTTGAAAGCAGGACTGTCCTGCATATGTTATTTTAGCCATAGTAATGTTTATTTACTTAATTTTACCATAATAATTTAGATATAACAAGC
>JBBTVU010000009.1:0-4395 GCA_038063115.1 Patescibacteria group bacterium
CCCACCCCAGACTGGTGCCGGTTTTATAACAATCCAAAGCGGTATACAAAAAATGGTTAGATATTCATCGCAATATTGAACGAACGGCACGGTTTGGAATTGGCGCAAGAGTTGATAATCTATTTTTAGAAATTCTCGAGTTTATTAGAAAAGCTATTTATACTCCGGTTGATAAAAAGATAATTTTACTTGAAAAAATATCAAAAAGAATTGACTCGCTTCGATTTTTTGTTCAACTTTTATGGGAAACGCGCCTTATCCCAGATAAACAATATATATCTATTGCAACTGATGTAGAAAACATTGGAAAAATAATTGGTAGATGGAAAAAGGGTTTAATAAACAAAATTTCCGCTTTCAAGGCGGAAGAAAGAAAACAGTAGCGGGAAAGGATCTGGTTGCCGGCATTCCACCTGTTCGGGTTCTCAACGGAATTAGCCTCGACATTCCAGTAGCTATTGTACGAGTTCCAGTTCGCGTTCACGGCCCAGGGCCAAAATATGCGACACGCCATCAATGCCACTGCCCCTTGAATACTCTTGGGACTGTATCTTATTTGGAGCCTTAAAGCTCGCCAGCGCGTCGCACCGATTCTTTTCTTTTTGTTGAAATATGCACAATGACTCTTATTGAAGACTTATCCGCAATAATTCTGCAATATGCATTTTCGGGGCGCTCCACGAAAGCCGTAGCCGTCATGTTTAGCATTCCTTAAATTTATTCTACACATTTTTTGAAAAATAAAAAGCTCTCATCAACTTTTCTCAAAGTTTCAGAGAGCCATAAATTCAAGATACTCAAAGTCCCGGAGGAACAGAGGGTCAAGAATCGCGGGAAAGGATCTGGACGCCGGCAACCCACATGCTCGGGCTCCCAACGGAATTAGCCTCGACACTCCAGTAGCTACTGTACGAGCCCCAGTACGCGCGCACGGCCCAGACGTTGCCGTCGCTTCCCTTAATGTAGGCGACATTGGCGTAACCGTTGGTCAGCAACACGCCGTCTTCGCCCCTGGACTGCTTCTTTAGCAACTCAAAGAAATGGGCAATCTTAATCTTGGCGCGGTCGCCGAGCTCAGTCATAATCGGAGCGTCCAACGAGGACTGCCCCAGACGATGAACAGCGACGATGATGGCTTCAACGTCTTCCTCGACATTGCCGAGGAAAAACTTCTTGAAGTTATCGCCCGTCCAGCCGACGTTGGCGTCCTTGCGAGTTTTCTCATCGGCAACTAATCGTACAACGGCGTCCACTTGAACGCTGGCGAGTTTGCGAAGCAAAGCAGGTTGCTTGAACGTCACTTCTCCACGAAGAAAACGTTCAACGCCTTCCATGCCTCCCAACTTGTTCCAAACTGCTTCCACTTGTCCCAGAGTTATGTCGTTGTACTTCACAACGCACCACCTTTCTCGACTTTTAGTCGAAAAATTTCCCTCTTCCCGAGGTTTATAGGGGCTTACCGCCGAAGTGGCAGTCATAGCCAGAAAACAACAAAAAATTTATTGCCTTTTGGCTACGACTGCTAAATCGTAAATAATTTATACTATAAATGTGCTAATTTTAACTATATATTAATTATAGTACCTTATCGCAACTTTGTCAAGTGCTTCCCCGTTAAATCAATAATAGTTGAAGGATTGCTTTTTGGCAAATTCCCTGCCTCAATTATAAGGTCTATGCCGGGCTTAGACCCAAAAAATTTTATAATTTCAGCAATTTTTATTAAAGCCGGCTGGTCGGAAATATTTACCGAGGTTTGCGCCAAGGGCTTATTTATCTTTTTCAGCAAATCATTTAAAAATTTGTATTTCGAAATCCTCAAAGCAATTTTAGATTGCTTCGTCACTGCGGTTCCTCGCAATGACGATGCTTTTAACCCAAGTATAAAAGTGTATGGGCCGGGCCAGTATTTTTTAAGCGTTTTTTTCTGTTCCGCACTGATTTCTGCTAAATCTTGCGCCATTTTAAAATCTTTTACAAAAACAGGCAAGGGTTTTGACCTCGGCCTTTTTTTAATTTTGTATATTTTTTCAACAGCTTTTTTATTTGTCGCATCTGCCAAAAATCCATAAATAGTATCTGTTGGGCAAACAACAACTCCGCCATTATTCAGCACAGCCACCGCCTCATTTAATGCTTTTTGCGATTGCTTTGTTATTGTCATTTTCTAAAAATTTAGACAATTTTTCTATATCTTCGGGCCTGCCAAAATCCATCCAAAAATCATTCATTTTTTTTACTTTTACTTTTTTTTCTTTAGCCAGCAAAGAAATAGCATCCGTAATTTCAAATTCCCCCCTAGGCGATTTTTCAGTTTGGAAAACTTTTTCAAAAATTTCCGGCGTAAATTTATATAAACTTGTATTAATTAAATTTCCAACAAATTCTTTGGGCTTTTCAATAATTTTGTCTAAAAAATCGTCCCCATCTTCAACTAAAACTCCGAATTTTTCCGGATGTTCGTTTGAAACGCCAGCGACATAATTGTAATTGTCGTCAATATTCATTAATTTCAAATCTTTAACTGTATAAAAATTATCGCCGACCAAAGAAATGAAATTTTCGTTGCCAACCAAATTTTTTACGCATTTTATGGGGCAGGCAGTGCCATATTCTTTTTCTTTCGGCCCCAAAATTTCAAACTGATTCACAACCTTGATGCCCCTAAAATCATAGCTTTTCAAAAACTCTCTTATCATATCTTCACGGAATCCGACAACTAAAATTATCTCTTCGTATCCGGCTTTTAAAATATTATCCAGCAAATATGCTAAAAAAGGTTTCTTTTGGACCTCTATTAAATGCTTTGATTTATTTTCTGAAAGTTCAAGCATGCGAGTTCCTTGGCCAGCGGCTGACACCACAACTTTCTTAATCATGTTTTTTTGCCAGTTCAAAGGCTTTAATATTTATTTCTCGGTATTTTTTTGGAACAACATATTTTAGCGCCCTTAAAACAGAATCTTCCTTTAATGGAATGAATTTTTTATAAACAGCCCATCCCAAAAGATAAGTCGTGCTAACCACCTCATTTTGCAGCTTTTCTTTGCAAACCTCCGAGGCTGAAACAATGTGCAGTTCATTTTTTAACACTTTGAGCTGTTTTTCAATTTCTTCTTTAGTTAAAGATCCTATAAATGGGGAAATAAATTCATTTACTAAAAATTTTGCGGCTTTGCCAGATTTTGATGTTTCGCGCAAGGCCTCTAACATTTCTAAAGAAATTATTAAGTCTGCCCTGCCATTTGAAATCAGAGGAGAATAAACTTTTTTACCAAACCTGATGTGCGTTTCTACGCTACCGCCTCTTTGCGAAAGTCCGTGCAATTCAGAAGATCTCACATCATAACCTTCAATAAAAGCCGCTTGATCAATTAAAGACAACAAAGTAATGACTCCCTGTCCTCCGATGCCATTGATTATAAGATTAAATGTTTTCATAATATATTTTTTAAGCTAACCCTCCTTCGCCTTTTAGTTTGGGCGGGCAAGTAATGCGCAGATTCTTTTGCAAACTATCAAAGAAACTTCTTCCTTTTCTAAAAATTCTTTTATAACGGCTTCTAACTCTTTAATATTTATTGGATCTAAAACTTTTATGTTTTTTACTCCGCAAGCGCTGGCAATATCTGCAATTTGCAACTCTTGAGTATCTTGGCCCATTAATGTTTTGCCCATTCCGGGGTTTGACTGGTGTCCCGTCATAGCAGTAATTCTGTTATCTAAAACAATCATCAAGGGGTTCGATTTGTTATAAACGGCATTAATTAGACCTGCAATACCAGAATGAAAAAAAGTGCCGTCGCCCATTAAAGAAATTACTTTCTGATTTGTACTCTTTTTTACTCCGTGAGAAATTCCAATTGACGAGCCCATGCAAAAAAGATAATCGTGCATGCTATGGGGAGCAAGGCCGGCTATCATATTGCAACCTATATCTCCCCCAAAAATTGTTCCCTCTGGAGCTACCCTTTTCACTGTTGGAAAAATATACCAATATGGACAACCTTCGCAAAGCCGGGCTGTTCTTTTTGGCAAAATCAGCGGCCTCACAGAAAATTTCTTGAATTTTTTACCGGTTATTTTTGCTAAAGCTGCGCAAACATCTTCTGCGTTCAATTCTCCAATTTCAGATAATAAATCTTTTCCAAAAATTTTGATCTTTGGATTTGCGGTTTTTGCAATTCTCATAATTTCTTTATCCACATAAGGATCCAGCTCTTCCACAACCAGTAATTTATTTTTTCCTTTAATAAAATTAGCAATTAATTTTTCTGGTAATGGATAAAAAAATCCGAGCTTTAAAACTTGCGCGTCAATTTTTAATTCTTCGACTGCTTCCATTGAGTATAAAAAAGAAATTCCCGAAGCTATAATTCCTATTTTTGACTTTTT
>JBBTVU010000010.1:0-1822 GCA_038063115.1 Patescibacteria group bacterium
ATTTTTGTGATATTCTCGGCTTCTTTTTAGCAACTCTTTCTCAACTTTCGGCTTTAGAACAGGATCTAATCTAACCGAAAATTCGCGAGTGCGGATAAACTCGCGCAACTGCGCGTTTATAATCGTAGAAAGAGGAACCCCCATTTCCATGGCAATTTTCTTGGCTTTTTCCTTCTCCTCTTTATCTACTTTTACATTTAAAATAGTTTTCATAAATGTATCTGTTGTATATACAATAGTTATATTCTTATATAATATCAAAATAAGCTCCTGTCAATACCCGTCTTATTTTTCTGGCATAAAATTTACTATTACTTTTTCAATTCAGGAATGTTCAAGGTGTTTTTAATATATTCGACATCTTTCTCTAATTCTGCCACACCAGTCAGATTTCCTTTTATATATTTCACATCTTTTTCAATCGCATCAAATCTCTTATCGACTTGTTCAAATCTTTTATTAACCTGGCCGAACTGTTCTTTTAAATAATCCGTTTGGCCATTAAAACCATCATTAATTATTATTGCCAGCTGGTCAATTGTTATTTTTTTACCATTTTTCTTTGCCATATTTTATAATTATTTATTTATACTTCCATTATACGCTGGCGAAAAGGTGTGTCAAATCAAGTAAAAAAGCCCTCTTCAACAGGACCTTTTCCTATCTGAGCCACCTCGCAGATTCGAACTGCGGACCTACTGTTTACAAAACAGTTGCTCTGCCGCTGAGCTAAGGTGGCACGCTAAACGTGCCTTTAACCCCGCTGGGCGGGGTGGCCATACTATTTTTTATCTTTTAATTCTTTGTCAATTTTCTGCACTTTTTTTCTTATTTTGTGCAACAAATGGTCAACCTGGACCTCGGCCTTCAAAATCATTATTTTTATAAACGAGAGAAGCTTGTGTAAATAAATCTGTTTCTCAAAATAAACCAAAATTTCTTTGATTTTATTTTCAACATCTAAAATAATCCTGTGTTTTTTGATGCCTGTTTTGCCGTTTTGCGGCATGGTTACCAAAGCGGGAATCTTGCGGGCAAGAATTAACAATAATCCGCCAAAAGAAACAACAAAAATAATTGACACAATAAATTCAAGCATGTAACTTTAAATTTCGTACCTTGAAAACCTTTTAATTTCTATATTCTCCCCTATTTTAGCAACTGCTTCTTCAACTAAATTTTTAATTGTTTTTGTATCGTCTTTTATCCATGTCTGAGAAAGCAAAGAAATTCCCGATTTATATTTTGACAATTTTCCTTCAAGTATTTGAGCCACAATTTTTTCCGGCTTGCCCGAATCTTTTATTTGTTCTTTATAAATTTTTGTCTCGCCGTCTAAAAACTCTTCCGGAATATCTTCTTCTTTTACATATAAAGGCTTCATTGCCACAATTTGCAAGCAAATTTCGTGAGCTAAAGTTTTAAATTCGGGAGATTTTGCAACAAAGTCAGACTCGCACCTTATGTCAAGCAATACGCCTGTTACTGAATTTGGGTGCACATAACTGTCAATAATTCCCGCTTTTGTCTGCCTGTCTGCTTTTTTGCCGAGCAAGGTTTTGCCCAAAATTCTTAAGGATTCTTTCGCTTTTTCAACATTCCCATTTGCCTGCTCTAATGCTTTTTTAACTTCGGAAATAGAAAGCCCTGTTTCCTCGCGAAGTTGTTTTATTTGCTCTATAGATATCATGCTATTTTGCTTGTCTTACTTCCATTATATCGCTACTCTAATTTTTTATGTTTCTATTAGTAATTATACACTCTTTTGTTTTTTCGAGTATATATTTTACTGAAGAAATTGCGTCGTCGTTGGCTGGAATTG
>JBBTVU010000011.1:0-7152 GCA_038063115.1 Patescibacteria group bacterium
GTTGAAAACACAGATGTGGCGGTAAGAACTTCCGGCGTGGCAGAAGACAATCCAGATGCTTCTTTTGCCGGGCAATTTGAAACATATTTGAATATTACTGGCAGAGAGGCGCTTTTGGGGGCTGTTAAAAATTGTGTTATTTCTTTTTTTACGGACCGGGCAATAATTTACAGGGAGCAAGTAAAAGTTGACCATCTTTCTGTTGCTTTGTCTGTGGGCGTGTGTAAAATGGTCAGGTCTGATATGGGGGCTGCAGGAGTTATATTTTCCTGCGATACAGAATCCGGATTTGGCGATGTGGTTTTGATTAACGCAAGCTTGGGCTTGGGCGAGAATGTTGTTAAGGGCAGAGTTGACCCGGATCAATTTTATGTTTTTGAAACAACTTTGAAAAAGGGGTTTAAACCAATTTTGGAAAAAAGACTGGGAAGCAAGCTGGTGAAGTTAATTTATACAAAAAATTTAAAATCTCCAACAAAGGATATTGCCACGACAAAAAAAGAAAGAGAAAATTTTTGCATAAGCGATGCAGATGTTCTTACTTTGGCAAAATGGTCCATAATAATTGAAGACCATTACAAAAAATCAATGGACATGGAGTTTGCAAAAGACGGAATTACCGGAGAATTATTTATTGTACAAGCAAGACCCGAAACGGTGCAAAGCAAGAAAAATTTGAAAGTTTTGGAAAATTATGTTTTGCAAAGTAAATCTGTAAAAGTACTTGCAAAAGGAATGAGCGTGGGAAGCAAAATCGGGCAAGGATCGGCAAAAATTATAATGTCTGTAAAAGATATTGAAAAATTTAAAGCGGGCGAAGTTTTAGTTACAGATATGACAGATCCCGATTGGGTTCCCGCAATGAAAATTGCAAAAGCAATTGTAACAAACAGGGGCGGAAGAACTTGTCACGCCGCCATTGTCGGCAGAGAGATGGGTGTTCCGGTGGTTGTAGGAACCGAAGACGGCGCTAAAGCAATAAAGTCGGGGCAAGATATTACAATTGACTGTTCACAAGGCGAAGATGGTTGGATTTATGAAGGCATAGTTCCATTTGAAATTAAAAAAACAGATATCTCAAATATTGAAAAAACCAAAACAAAAATTTTAATGAATGTGGGCGAGCCGTCAAACGCGTTTAATTTAAGCTTTATTCCAAATGACGGAGTTGGCTTGGCAAGAGAGGAATTTATTATTATAAACACAATTAAAATCCATCCGAATGCGCTGATAAATTATAAACATTTAAAACCGACGTTAAAAAAGAAAGTTGATGCGTTAACTTTGGGGTACAATGATAAGACGCAATTTTATGCGGACAAATTGGCCGAAGGAATTGGAACGATTGGCGCGGCATTTTATCCAAAACCGGTTATTGTGCGATTTTCTGATTTTAAAACAAATGAATACAGAAGTTTGGTTGGCGGAGAATTATATGAGCCCGAGGAAGAAAATCCAATGATTGGATTTCGCGGAGCGTCAAGATATTATGACCCAAAATTTAAAGACGCGTTTGTGCTGGAATGCAAAGCAATGAATAAAGTTCGCGGCGAGTTCGGCTTAGATAATGTGATTCCAATGGTTCCTTTTTGCAGGACATTAGACGAAGGAAGAAAAGTCGTGCAGATAATAAGAGATAATGGCATCAAAGGAAAAATTTATGTCATGTGCGAAATTCCCTCAAACGTTATTCTAGCAGAACAATTTTTACAAATTTTTGACGGATTTTCTATTGGTTCAAACGATTTAACTCAATTAACTTTGGGTTTGGATAGGGACAATGGCGAATTGTCTTCAATTGGAAACGAAAAAAATGAAGCAGTTAAAGAGCTTATTGAAGAAGCCATAAAAGTATGCCAAAATAATAATAAATATATTGGCATTTGTGGACAAGGTCCCAGCGATTTTCCGGACTTCGCCCAATTTTTAGTGGAGCTTGGCATTGAGTCAATTTCATTAAATCCAGACTCGGTTTTAAAAACTAAAATCGCTATCGCTGAAACCGAAAAAAAATTAGGTGCCGACAAATAAGAGAAGTAAAAAGTTAAAATAGTAAAACAGTCCTGTGGTTCGGACTACAGGACTAAAATTAAATGACAACTTTTCATTTGAATAGTTTGCCTAAAGAAAATAGAATTCAGATGATTGGAGAGTTTTATGACATGATAGACTCATTGAAGGATAGAAATGAAGTTCGTCTTTTTATAAAAAGTTTATTAAGTGCAGATGAAATTGCTAGTCTTATGCGAAGGATTGAGATCGCCGTTCTTTTAGCGGGTGATTTTAGATACGATCAAATAATAAAATTTTTAAAAGTGGGAAGAGACAAAATATCTGCCGTACAAAAAAATCTATTACAAGATGACAGCGGATATAAAATTATTGTCAAAAGATTGATTGAAAATAGGAAAAGAAGATTAAAAAGAATTAAAAACATGGAGAAAAGTGTGCGAGAAGGTTCGCCTATTAAAAAGTTTAGCGCGGCGAACCGAGTTCTGCCGGACTTACTTGATGCGGTCATAGAAAAATTTGAAGATGATAAAGAATTAGAAAACGAGGCATTACTTTTCACGCCGTCAAGAGCACCGTTTAAAAAATATGAAAAAGAATACTATGGAAAAAAATAACTGGAGCCATTATTTCCATGTCAATTCCAATTTTATACGGATTAATTTTATATGTTTGGCTTAATTATTTTTTCTAACAATTAAAATTTAAAATATGTACGATATTATAACTTTTGGGTCAGCGGCGCAAGATATTTATTTAAAATCCAAAGCGTTTAAAATTTTAAACGATAACAAATATTTTACAACAGGACAGGGCATTTGTCTGCCTTTTGGTTCAAAAATTGATATTGAGGACATTGTTTTTTCTTCTGGCGGAGGCGGAACCAATACAGCCGCTACTTTTGCAAAACAAGGATTTAAAACAGCTTTTTGCGGCGCTGTTGGCGACGATGTAATGGGCAGAGAACTTTTAAAAGAATTAAAAGAAATGAAAATTGATACGCGATTTGTTGCGATAAAAAAAGAAAAGCACACAAACCAATCTATTATTGTTTCAAGCTCTGGAAACGACCCTTCGGCAGGCTCAGGGCAGGACAGGACAATTTTGGTTTATAGGGGGGCATCTGAGTTGTTATGCAAAGAAGATATGCCACTTGAAAAAATGAAGGCAAGATGGTTTTATTTGGCTCCCATTGCAGGACAGCTATGTGATAATTTAAAAAATATTTTAGATTTTGCAAAAAAAAATAAAATAAAAGTGGCAATGAATCCGTCAAAACAGCAATTGGCGTTGCCAGAAGAAGAATTAAAAAATATTTTAAATAAAATTGATATTTTATTTTTGAATCAAGAAGAAGCAAGTATTTTAACAAAAATTTCATTTGAAAATGAAAATGAAATATTCAAAAAAATTGATGAACTTTGCCCGGGCATTGCAGTGATGACAAAAGGCGGGGAGGGGGTTGTGGCTTCTGACGGAAAATATTTATATTCTGCCAAACCAGATCCAAATAGAAAAGTGGTAGATACCACGGGAGCTGGCGATTCATTTGGCGCAGGATTCTTGGCTGATTTTATTAGAAACTCTTCGGCAGGCTCGGAGCAGGCCGGAAATATTGAATCGGCAATTCAATTTGGGCTGGCAAATTCTGCAGGCAATTTATCTGAAATTGGCGCCAAAATGGGCCTGTTAGACAAAAATTCAAAATTTGAACGCGTTTCGGTATCAAAACAGGAATGCGGAGAAAATAATCTTTGCATAAAAAAATAATTATGTAAGGCTGTGAAACAGCACTTAAGCCAGACATTAAAAAAATAAATAAAATGGCTAAAAATTTAAAATATTATTTTCAAAAGGCACAGAAGGATGGGTTCGCAATTGGGCAGTTTAATTTTTCAGATTTTACGCAAATGAAGGCAATTGTTGAAGCTGCAAAAGAATTAAATTCACCAATAATTTTAGGAACATCCGAAGGTGAAAGTAAATTTTTTGGCTTAGAAGAAGCGGTTGCTTTGCGAGATGTTTTAAGAAAAAAAACTGGCGCGCCGATATTTTTAAATTTGGACCATGGAAAAAGTTTTGATTATTTAAAACAGGCAATTGACGCTGGTTATGATACGGTTCATTTTGACGGCTCAAAATTATCATTGCAGGAAAACATAGAAAAAACAAAAGAAGTCAAAAGTTATGCAAAATGGAGGGGTGTTTTGGTTGAGGGAGAGGTTGGAAAAATTGGAACTGATTCTTCTAAACTTTATTTAGAAAAATTTGAAATAAAAGAAGAAGACTTAACCAAGCCCGAGGAAGCTAAAAAATATTTAGACAAAACAGGAGTTGATTTGTTGGCAATTTCAATGGGAAATTTTCATGGCATTGAAATTTCTGGCATTGACCCGCATTTACGGCTGGATGTTTTAGAAAATATTAAGGAAGCCCTTCGGCAAGCTCAGGGCAAAGTTAAAAATGTATTTTTAACTTTGCACGGAGGATCTGGCACGCCGCAAAACGACATAAAAGAGGCAATAAAAATGGGTATAGTCAAAATTAACATAAATACCGAATTAAGACTGGCATTTTCAGGGAATTTAAAGAGGGCATTAAGCAATACCGAAGAGATTGTTCCTTACAAGTATCTGCCTGAAGCCGGAAAAGCCGTCCAAAATGTTGTTAAGGCAAAGATTGAACTATTTGACAGCGCAAACAAAACATACTAATATGGGATTATTAAAATCTATGAGCAAAATAATACTAGAAAGAGATGTTTGTATTGGGTGCGGTTCGTGCCAGGCAGTATGCCCAAAATTTTTTGAGATGGCAGACGATGGAAAATCTGTGGTCATAGGTTCGCAGAGGCAGGCAAACGGCAATGATGAGCTGGAGGTTGTAAAAATAGAATGCACAGAGGCGGCCGTAGAGGTTTGCCCAGTGCAGTGCATACACATATCGCTACGCTAAAAACAGAAAAATAGTATGATTTCACTAAAAGCTAAAATAAGGGACAATAAAGGAAAAAAGAGCAATAAGACAAGGGAGGCTGGAGGCATTCCTGCGGTTGTTTACGGCCCTGGAGTAAAAAATATTTCTCTTGAAATTGACCAAATTGAGTTTAAAAAAGTTTTTAAAGAAGCAGGAGAAAGCTCTCTTATTGATTTAAAATTAGATAAGGAAAACCGGCCGGTTTTAATTCACGAAATACAAAGAGACCCAGTTTCTGACAAAATTACTCATGTCGACTTTTTCCAGGCCTCATTGAAAGAAGAGGTTGAAGTTACAGTTCCTCTTGTTTTTGAGGGCGTGGCTCCGGCTATTAAAGAATTGGGAGCCACTTTGGTAAAAAATATGACAGAAATTCAGGTAAAAGCCCTGCCACAGAATCTTCCGCATGAAATTAAAGTTAATATAGACGAATTAAAAGCAATTGGAGACCATATTTTGGTCAAAAATTTGCCGTTAGCAGAAGGCGTTAAAGTTTTAAAAAAGCCAGATGAGATTGTTGTTTCAATATCGGCGGCAGAAAAAGTTGAAGAAGAATTGGCAAAAGAAATTGAAGAAAAAGTTGAAAATGTGGAAAAAGTAGAAAAGGAAAAGAAAGAAGAAGTTGTTATTGAAGAAAATAAAAATGAGTAAAAATAAAAAAATATTTATAGCTATATTTTTTTGGTTGGCTTCGCCCGCCTTTTTATTTGCCGAAGATATAGGAACGCAATGCGCAACGGTTTCGGAGTCTAATACAGGATGTCCTAATTTAAATAACGCCGATTGCCGAGCGCTTCTTGAGAAATGCGCTAAATATTACGACGACCAGTCAGCTCAAATTGCAAACGATATAACAAAAACAACCCAGCAGAAAAACACTCTTCAAAATCAAATAGCTTCATTTAGAAAGAAAATACAAAATTTAGAGGTTCAAATAAAGCAAAGCAATGTTATGGTAAAAGACCTTAGTTTGCAAATAAATGATACAGAAACCTCTATAGAAAAAACTTCTGTAAAAATTAATAATTCACAGACGCAGATAACAAATATTTTACAATCAATTTATGAGGAAGATCAAAAACCTTCTGTGCAAATTCTGCTTGAGGGAAATTTGTCTGACTTTTTTGATAACTTGGCATATTTAGAAAGTTTAAATTCACAGGTCAGCAGTCTATTAGATGATACAAAAAATTTAAAAACTTATTTAGAAGGCCAAAAAGAAAAAATGGACGGGGAAGTGGGACGGTTGCAAAAAACTATAGCCTTACAGAGCCTGCAAAAAAAAGAAAACGAACAAAATAAAAAAGAACAAGAGCAATATTTGAAACTTACAGAGGCGCAATACCAGCAGCAATTAAAAGATAAACAAGGCGCAGAACAAAAAGCTTCAAAAATTAAAGCGCAGCTTTTTCAAATGGTTGGAGTTTCAAAAGTTCCTACTTTTGGCGAAGCGCTTGAAGTTGCTAAAGTTGCGGCAAATATAACGGGAATAAGGCCTGCATTTCTTTTGGCAATTATAAGTCAAGAATCTGCAATTGGAAAAAATGTCGGCCAGTGTAATCTTGTTGATACAACCACGGGGGCAGGAAAAAGAATTTCTACAGGAGCTTCAATTATCAGAGTTATGAAACCAAATAGAGATGTGCCGCCATTTTTGGCAATTACTGCAGCTTCAGGACGAGATCCTTTTAAAACACCTGTTTCTTGCTGGATACCGGCTTATGTTGGTGGAGCGCCTTCGGGCTGGGGCGGAGCAATGGGCCCTGCGCAATTTATTCCATCAACATGGAATTTATTTACAGACAGACTAAAAGCGCTTTTAGGAACAGCTCCCGATCCATGGGGCATAAAAGATTCATTTACCGCGGCTGGTTTGTATTTGGCTAATTTAGGAGCCTCTGCTCAAACATCTGCGAAAGAAAGCAGCGCGGCTTCGCGCTATTATGGCGGTTCTTCAGCTTATGCAAGGTCTGTGGCAAGCAGAGCTAGTTGTATTCAAACTTTTATTGATAACGGAACAATGTCAACATCGTGCCAAAACCTCATATTTTAACGTAGCGATATTTTTTAAATGCTTTTACAATGGGTTCAAGCTTGCCGTCCATTATGTTTTCTATGTCATGCCAGGATTTATTTATTCTGTGGTCGGTAATTCTGTCTTGCGGA
>JBBTVU010000012.1:0-1670 GCA_038063115.1 Patescibacteria group bacterium
TGCTGGACAAGGGCCAATTTTTGGCTGGGCAAAACCAGTGCCAATAAATCCTTATAATTTTAAAGACCAGAAGTGGGGAACATTAAAGGTGGCAATTTCCGGACCGGCAACAAATTTTGCCATAGCAATAATTTTTGGGCTAATAATAAGATTTGTTAACTTGCCCCAAACTCTTCCATTTGTTGAGTTGCTGGGAATTATAACAATTTATAACTTTTTATGGGGATTATTTAATTTAGTTCCCATACCTCCGCTTGACGGATCTTGGATTCTTTTTAAATTTTTGCCGCAAAAATGGATAAAAGCAAGAGTGTTTTTACATCAATACGGATTATTTGTTTTAATATTTTTTATATTTTTTGGAGGTCTTGCCGGACTTAATGTTTTGGCTCAATGGATGTACAGCTTAGTCACAGGCGCGCCGTTTTGGTTAATGCAATAAAAAGTTATTGACAAAAAAGTTATTGACACCATAAAGATAACTTCTCACCGAACCGAAATAAAATTAATCACGAAATAATTAAGAACAAAATACTACGATCGTGAAAATCGGTTCTTAACTTTATTGAGGAATATTTTGAGAAAATGGAGCAGTCAACAAAAGAAAAAATAATACTTCTTTTATCAGCCGGCGTTACTTTGGGTTTTGTGTATTCTCCATGCCAATACCGGAGAGTTTTGCGAATATTAGGAAAAGAGTGGCGAAAAATTGATAAAGAAGAGTTGAAAAGAGAAATTAAAAGTTGTTATCGTTCTAAGCTTATAAAAGAAAAAGAAAACGCAGATGGAACCATGACATATGTTTTGACAGAAAAAGGAAAAATGCGCGTTTTGACTTACGATTTTTACAATATAAAAATCAGGGAAAAGGTTTGGGATGGAAAATGGCGGGCAGTAATTTTTGACATACCAGAAAAATTTAGGTGGGGAAGGGATTCTTTAAGAAAAAAATTAAGGGAATTAGGGTTTTTCGAATTTCAAAAAAGCGTTTTTATTTTTCCTTATAATTGTAAAGATGAAATGGATTTTATTATTGAATTTTTCAAAATACGAAAATATGTGCGATATGGCGTTTTTGATTATATTGACAACGAACCCCACTTAAAGAAATTTTTTAACCTGAAATAATTTAAAACAAACTAAAATAGTAGAAAATAGTTAGGAACAAAATACTACGATCGTAGTATTTTGTAATTAACTCTTTGAAAAATATTTATATTGGAAAAATATTTAGAAATATTATAGTTTTTGTAAAAAAAGTGCCCAACGAATGATCGCCGGGCGGTCATCCCTCACTAAAAGCTTGGGGCGGACATGCACGAAGGCGCCTTTTTGTCGGAGCTACTTGATTAGAGTAACTGTGACATGGTCAACTTGGTTGTCGACGCAAATGCTCCACATGCCGTCTTTGAATATCAGGTGGCTCCAGGCAGAGTCAAACAACGAGACATAGATTGAATCTCCGATGATGGCGCGGGAAAGAACCATCCCCTCGGTTATCCAAAGAGGATATGTTTTCTTTTCTCGAACTACTCGCACTGTTTGTCCAACCTCGGGGAAATCTTTTGGGAAGTCTTTGTATCCGGTCATGGCGAAACTCCGTATGGGTTATGGGCGTAGATTTACCTTTGAATCCGAACGCTGTATGATGGAAGGAAATTATGGGAAAT
>JBBTVU010000013.1:0-3958 GCA_038063115.1 Patescibacteria group bacterium
ACAATTCAAAGAAAAACAAAAACAGATTTTTTTGGAGCAACTGGATTTGGCGCGCGAGCTTGATTTGCCTGTGATTGTCCATTGTCGGATGGCGCATACGGATGTTTTGAACATCCTTAAATCCCAAATCCCAAATCCCAAATCCCAAAAAATTTGTGGGGTTATTCATTGTTTTACGGGTAGCTGGGAAGAGGCGCAAAAATATTTGAAACTCGGTTTTTATTTAGGAATTAACGGAATAATTTTTAAATTTGATATTAATAAAACAATTAAAAATTGTCCGCTGGATAAAATTTTGGTTGAAACCGATTGCCCCTATTTAACTCCAAAAGCCGAGGGAGATAAAAAAAATGAGCCAATTTTTGTAAAACATGTTATTCAAAAAATTGCAGAAATAAAACAAATTAGTTTTGACGAAGTTACGTTTGCAACCACTCAAAACGCAAAAACGCTTTTCAAAACTTGACATTACTTTCGTGGCTTGCTAACATAAAAATAGTTGCTTTCCGAGGGGGAGGAGAGGGGCTTGGCAAGAGCTTCCATCTATCGCAGGTATTACGCTACCGAGCGATAATCCTGCCAGAGCCCCCTCTCCTCCTTTTTTGAGATTTGCTCTTTTACATTCCTCTATACGAGGAAGAAGCGGCTTTCGAGAGTTTCCAAAACCCCACGGAAGAGCCTAGAAACTTGTCGTTTTTTGGCACTCATGCCTTGCCCTTCTTCCTCGTTTGATCTCATCAGTCTAATTATAGCCTTCGGGCAAACCCCAACGAGAGACATTCTTTGTGACAGCGACGGGTCACGCGATGTTTGCGTTTTATCCAAGCTGTGCGAAGTTTTTCCATCATTTTCCGCCTTGCGTCTCTCTGCGGGGCTTTTTTATGCAGAAAAAAGGCTTTTGCCGGAAAACAAGTTTGTAAGTTTACGGATATTTATTGCAGGTACTTAAACTTTTGCGGTCGCAAAAATTGGAGTATCATATTTTTTTATGTATGGTATGATAGAAACATGAATAAATTTAGAAATTATTTTTCCAGCTCTCGGTCGGAAATCGCTAAAGATATTTTGTTGATATTAATTATGGCCGGCATGCTGGCTATTGCCGCCACATCGCCTTATTTTATTGTTAATATAGTTAAAGGCGTTAAAAGATTAAAAAAGTATCCAAATAAAAAAGTTTATAACACTTTCTATAATCTAAAAAAACAAGGAATGATTGATTTTTATGAAAGAAACAATCAGATTTATATTTCACTAACCGAAAAAGGCAAGCAAAAAGCAGGCTGGATGCAGATAGACGCTTTAAAAATAAAAAAACCCCAAAAATGGGATGGCAAATGGAGAATTTTATTATTTGATATAGCAGAAATGAAAAGGGCATATAGAGAGGCTTTGAGAGGAAAGTTAAAAGATTTAAATTTTCAGCTTTTTCAGAAAAGTGCATGGATTAATCCGTATGACTGTGCGAAAGAAGTAAATTTATTAAAGTCTTTTTTTGGGTTAAACAATAAAGAAATTAAGTTTATAGTTTCAGAAAATATAGGGGACGAAACGGAGTTCGTTAAATATTTTAAGTTAAAATGAACTAATTTAGCCTTGATACTCTTAATTATGCGATCGCAGAATTTTAGGTATCTGTTGGGCACATATTATGTTAAGTGCAATTAAGGTATTTTAAGTATTTATTGATTATTTTTTTATTTTTATAAAAAAAAGACCGCCGAGGCCGAAGTCAAGGCGGTTTGGCTTTTTTGCGCTATGCGCATTATTCTTCAGGGATTCTGCGCACCTCTCCGTGCGTCCACGTATTTAGGATATCTTGTGGAAGCCTTGTTGTGTATACGTAGACTAATTCTTCTTCATGGCGTTTTGTAGGCTCGGAGTCAAGCCATATCAGCATTGCGCTATTGGTTCGGTAATTAGCAAAATACATTTTGTATTTGCCTGCCGGTAATTTGTCGAAATCATAAATTTTTTGTTGCTCGGCCGGCGTTGCGCGTTGAATCAGCGACAGGGTGACCCAGTAAATTTGGTCGATCTGGCGCTGCTGTTTGTTGAGCACTTCCCCGTGACGCATGAGTGCCACACACGTAACGACAATTGTAGACATAACGATAAATACAAGAAGCCTAAGGTGGGAATACGCCATCTCGCACCTCAATTGGCCGGGACCTTGTTTGAAGAGGCGAAGAGCCTCTTTTTTGTGCTGGGTAAAGCGTAGCATATTATAATATATGTGTCAAGATTTACGGAGGGGCAGAATTTTGGTAAAATAAAAAACTAGCTAAATAGACGAAGTTTAAGCAAGGCCCGTCCTTGCAAAGCTTTGCAAGGACGGGCCTTGCTAACTTTTTTATGAAGTATAATCCAAAAAAAATAGAGCCAAAGTGGCAAGAAAAATGGCATAACTCGGGTGTGTTTCACGCGCAAAACGGTTCTAAAAAGAAAAAGTTTTATCTTTTAATTGAGTTCCCTTTTATATCTGGACAAGGACTTCATGTGGGACATTGCCGCAGTTATACTGCCTTAGACATTATTGCGCGTAAAAAAAGAATGGAAGGTTTTAACGTTTTGTATCCAATTGGTTGGGACGCTTTTGGTTTGCCTGCAGAAAATTATGCGATAAAAACGGGAATACATCCCACTATTTCATTAAAAAAAAGTATAGATAATTTTAGAAGACAATTAAAAATGCTTGGATTTTCTTTTGATTGGCCGCGTGAAATAAATACCACAGACCCAAAATATTATAAATGGACACAATGGATATTTTTACAGTTATTTAAAAATGGTTTAGCCTACAAAGATAAAATTGCAATAAATTGGTGCCCCAAAGATAAAATTGGATTGGCAAATGAAGAAGTTATAAATGGCAAATGCGAGAGGTGCGGAACAAAAATTGAGAAAAAAGAAAAAGAACAGTGGATGATAAAAATTACAAATTATGCCGACAGATTAATTAAAGATTTGGATTCTGTAGATTTTTTGGAAAAAATAAAAATTCAGCAGAAGGAGTGGATTGGAGAGTCGCACGGAGCTTTAATTAAGTTTCCATTGAAGGAATTGAAGAGTCAATCGAAGTTTTTACAACCAGAATTGATACAATATTTTCTGGAACATTTTTAATTTTAGCTCCAGGCCACAATTTTATAGATAAATATAAAAGCAAAATTGAGAACATTGATGAAGTTTTAAAATACAGAGAAGATGCAAGAAATGCTTCAGATATAGATAGAACGAATCAAGATAAAGATGTGACGGGAGTGCAATTAAAAGGAATTACTGCCAGAAACCCTGCCACAAATGAAGAAATGCCGGTTTGGACTGCTGACTTTATTTTAGAGCAATACGGGACAGGAGCTGTTTTTGCCGATGCGCACGATAAAAGAGATTTTAAAATGGCAAAAAAATATGGCATACCTTTGCGCACTTCAATTAAGCCAAATGATGAATTGTTGGCTCAGAAAGTTAAAAATTTAGAGGACTGTTATGAGGGCGAGGGAACTTTATATAATTCAATGCAGTTTGATGGCATAGCATCAGCAAATGTCAGGCTATTAATTATTGCTTGGTTGGCAAATAAGGGTTTAGCTCAGCCGAAGACAAGCTATAAACTGCGCGACTGGGTTTTTTCACGCCAACATTATTGGGGCGAGCCAATTCCGTTAATTTTTTGCGAAAATTGCGCATGGCAGGCAGTTCCTGAAAAAGATCTGCCAGTAGAATTGCCAAAAGTAAAAAAGTACAAGCCAACTGAAACCGGCGAGTCGCCCTTGGCTGTAATTTCAAAATGGGTGAATGTAAGGTGTCCAAGGTGCCGAGGCGAAGCGAAAAGAGAAACCGATACAATGCCAAATTGGGCAGGTTCGAATTGGTATTACCTCGCATATACTATGCTCGGAAACTCAAAATCCGAAATTCGAAATCCGAAACTCGATTGGAACGAGAAAAATATAAA
>JBBTVU010000014.1:0-7321 GCA_038063115.1 Patescibacteria group bacterium
AAATTTAAAAGCAATGGCTCCCCTTGGCGCTTTGCCGACAACTCCCAATTTTTCAAAAATTTTAATGTTATTTACAATAACCACAATTCCATCTATTTCATAACATAGTTTTTCCCTATTTTTCTGCCAGTGGCTATGAAACTCAAAAACTTCTTCTAAATTTTTACAATATTTATTGTTTGTATTTGTTTTAAAGCCTAAATCTTTCAAAATTTTATGGACTTGCTCATGCGTCTTTATGGCCCCTCGGCCGTAACCTACGGACGAGGCAAAATCAGTTTTTAAATCATAAATAAAAGAATCCAAATGCCTTAAAGCTGTAATTTTCGGATCTAATTGGCGTACCGACCCTGCGGCAATATTCCGAGGATTTGCATAAACCGCTGAACCTTTTTCTTTTTGAATTTTATTAATGCTTTCAAATTCTTTTTTAGAAATAAAAACCTCGCCCCGAACCACAAGTTTGTTAGACCTCCGACGTCTATCCAGCTGGATAGACGTCGGAGGTCTATCTATCTTTAGTGGAATGGCGTCTACTGTTTTTATATTTTGAGTGATGTTTTCGCCAATTGTTCCGTCTCCACGAGTTGAGCCTGTTTTCAAAAACCCGTTTTCATAAATTAATTCAATTGCTAGGCCGTCTATTTTTAACTCGCAGTAAAAATCTACTGCGCCCGCCGTAGCTCGAGCATTGCGAGATGCGGAGACGGATTTGTTATTCAAAAGCTTCAAAATTCTATTTAGCCAATCTTGCATATCTTCTTTTGAAAACGCGTCGTTAAAAGAAAGCATCCTTTGAGGATGTTTTACTTTTTTAAATTCTTTCAGAGGTTTTCCGCCCACCCTTTGGGTGGGCGAATCTTCGGTCATAAACTCGGGATATTGTTGTTCCAAATCAAAAAGCTCTTTTTTGAGAGAATCTAAAGCCGCATCAGAAATTTCTGGCTTGTCTAAAACATGATAAAGATAACGATGATGGTTTATCGCTTCCTTTAATTTTTCTATTCTCTTTTTTGCCTCGTTTTTTTGCATATTAATTAAGGGCAAGTTCCGTTGACGCGCTTAACTTCCAATATAAATGAGGCAGTATTAGCAGCTAATGCGTAAATAGAACCGTTGCCCGAAAAATCTGCGCTTATTGTGTGGTCTCCCAGCGCCGCGTTAGCTGGCATATGATATGGAAATATTGCAACGCCGTTAGAGTCAGTGGTTTCGCTCCCCAACTCTAACGCGCGCGTTTCATCTCTGAAAATAACTGTTTGTCCTGATATGGGACTGTCTACCGGATCTAAAAATTTTAGTGTTGCTTCAAGCCGAACCCAATTGTTGCGTTTGACGCAATTGGTCGGGATTGTGGTTCTGGGCTTATATGCCAAGAACGGATTTATTTGGGTCTGGCCATTTACATTAAAAGTTCTAACTGCAAAAGAAGGCGCATGCTCGCCATCGCCGGCTGAATAAATTGCCCACAAGGTATGAACGCCGGCCGGCCACTGCGCATTAAAACTGCCTGAAGCAACGCCATTTGAGTCTGTTACGGAATCAAAAGTAATTTGATTATTCGGATCTGTAATATCAATAAATCTTACTGGCGTGCCTTGGGGCAATGGCGTTGCGTCTACGATTAGGTCAAATGCATCATAGGTTAATTTGCCTGAAAAAGAAATAGGCGAGCCCACTGCATACGGATAAGGCAATGTGGCGATAAGAGGTGCTATTTCTGTGGCTTTTAATGGCACATACATTAGTGTTTCAGCAGAAGCAGGGCTATTTTGCGGATCCCCGGCAAAACTGGCTTTTAATGTATGATATCCAATGGTTATATCGGGCTGTACAACAAAATCAAAATAAGCTAAACCAGAATTCCCCGTATTTCCTCTGCCTATTTCAACTCCGCCAACGGTTTCGTCTGTAAAAATTATTGTTTTGCCTAATATTGGCGTTGTTCCGGTTTTTAAATAAGCAGAAAGCCTTATAGGAGTTCCAACCGGAACATAACTGCATATGACAAGCGATCCAGAGCCCGTGCAATCGATATGAAAATCGGTTATTACAGTTAAGTTTTCTAAAACCGTAAGCGTTTCTTCTTTGGTGGCCGCATTATTAAGCGAACTGCCAACGTATTCAGCTTTTATGGTGTGTTCTCCTATATTGCCGGTAACCAGAAAATCATCGAAGGTTGCAACGCCCTGCCAGTCTGTCTGTTTTGTGTCTTTATATGCGCCATTGTCATAGAAACGAATTGCCGCGTTAGGTATAATGTCCTGTGTTCCATTTTTATATTTTAACGTTGCCATCAAGACAATTCTTGTGTTAAGTCTGGCGCTTGAAGGAATAATTTGCAGAGGGTTTATTTCCGTCTGTCTTAAAATTTTAAAGGTTGCCGCGCTGACATAAGTATGGCTGTTACCAAAAAAATCTGTGGCAAAAATATCTACAGAATAAGTTTCTCCTTCAGACCAGCCTGCAACGCATGTTGTTGTGTCGCACACTGCTGTAAAATTTAAATCATCTGCAGACTGCATTATAATATTTTCAGCTCCCGGTACTGTGACGCCTTGAGAATTTTTTATTGTGGCTTTCGCATATACGCCGGAAATGTCTGATATTTCTGCGGTTATTGTAACCGTAGCGCTTGCCTCATCAAAAATAGCAGTTGCATTAAGCAGCGCTGGATAGGCATGCTCTCCAATACGATATATTTCAAAACTATAAGCTGATAAATTAGCTGGCGCAATAAATCCAAAAAGTAAAATTATAAAAATTAATATCGCTACGTTAGAAATTAATAAAAAATATTTCTTCATGCCTTTATTTATTAAATGCCGCCAACGCCTTCTATAAGAGTTTCAACGGAACATTTGCTGGGAGTCTGGTTGTCGCAGGCTGTAATACCCACATAATAAGCTCCAACATCCAATCCCGATTTTGCACCAATATAATTATTTATATTATCGGGGTCTGGTAAAAGATCAAAAGGCTCATAGCTAGTGGCGCTGGTGTAAATATGAGCCTTAACGCTTTTAATCCCGTGCCCGTATGCGTTTATATCTGCTGAAATAATAACTGACGTGCCTTCCGGTTGAGTTTTAAAACTTATAAACGATGAATCTAACACCTTTGGAACCATGCCTTTTGTTTCGTCTTTTATCACGGTTAATTCAATTGCTCTTTTAACTTCGTTGGCATTAGTTGCAGACGCATAAGAACCAGTTGAGTCAATAGTGAGCTCAGAAAATATAACCGACGGATTATCCGAGAACATTTGTCTTACCGTAGCTGTTACCGAATAAGTTTTTTTAGGCGAAGCTGACAAGGTGGTGTTAAAGGTAATTATGCAATTTTCACAATTAGTTGCATTGCATCCATCAGTAACCGGCACATCACAATCTAAACATTCTGTATTTGGGCAGGAATTGCAAAGATTGCAAACTCCTCTTTTACTGCCGGTAGCTCCATCTGGCACCACCTTTCTGTCGTAATAAAGAGTTTTTTCCACTCCGGCGTCGGCGGCATAAAAGGCCACAACAGAATCTCCAATATTTCTTATAATTTTAATTTCACTGTACAAAATTACGCTAATAGACAAAACCACTGCAAGAACTATTACAAGAATAAAAAAGGTTATTATTAATGATACTCCCTTTTCAGAATTTTTAAACATTTGAAATTATTGATTGGGATTTATATTTCTCTGAGAAACTGTTATCTGAACTTTTGTTGATGGCTGGTTGGTGTCTCCCTGCGCTTGAATATCTAAAAAAATTGTAACTCTTGGCTGGCTGTTGTCACCGGCTATTGGCACATGATCATTATCTTGGCTCGGAGCAACACCGTTAAGGCTGAAGCTCAATGAATTTATTTTAAGATTAGTTGATGTAATGTTTGTTGAATATCCGGTGGCGCTAATTTCTTTTAAAATATATCCTAATGATTCATTGTACGAATCTATAAACTCTAAACGAAACTCTTTGCAGACGTTATTGTCTGATGCGTTTATAAATTTTATGCCCGTCCAAATTCCTTTATCTTCATTATAGTCTTCAAGTTGATAAACACTGTCGGCTGCTATACAAGTTCCTGCATCGTCTTTAACAGCCATTCTTAAACCTTTTCCTATATATTCAATAAAATAACTGGCTTGGTTTAAAAGCTCTTGCTGGGCCAAAATTCTTCTTTGATGAGAAACAATTGAAATAAAAATAGTTAATGCCACTCCGATAATAACCAAAAACACTGCCAGCACCACAATTAATTCAATTAAAGTAAAACCTTTTGATAATTTCATTGCTAGTACCAATTATATAAATAATCTTCTGCCGTAATGCTTCCGGGCTGTCCCGCAGGATTAAGCATTGTGGGTTTTTCTTCCCAAGATACTTCTACAACAACTTTTAAAATATATACTTCTCCTTCAGAATTAGTGATTGGATCAATTGTTATTTTTCTTTTAAACTTTGTCTGGCAATTCGGATTAGACACCGGGCACGATGAATAACTATAAAATCCATTTGCATCTATATTTAGAGCCGTATTGGCATAACTATCAAGTATTGTTCCAGACAAAGTTCCAGTTTTATAATCTCCTTGGCATCCAGAAGAACAATCTATGTTAAAATTGCAATTTGCGTTATCCCCCACGAGGCCGCAATTCCAAGGAATAGGCGTTTCCGGATTCTGATTTTGGCTCTCTGCCAACCAGTTATTGTCTCTTATATTTCTCACAACTTCTATCCCCTCTTGGGCTAAATAAGCTGCGGTAAACCTATCAGACATTTGGTTTGTTGTCACAACCATAATTGAAAAAGCATTATAAACTCCAATTACAGCCACCACTAAAACAAAAAGAGAAATCACCAACTCAATCATTGTCAACCCTTTCTCTTTATTTAAAATTTTAAATTCTTTGTTCATTTAATATTGAAAGCTTTGATTGTTTCTTGCTTCTATTAATCCAGACTTCCATATATAGACCGTTCTTGTGTTTGTTGAATTGGAGGAATCAGCTTCTAAACCAAATGTAATGCCAGCCCTGTTAGCTTCTTCTAGGTTTATTGTGCCTAAATTTGATATTTTTATTTCAGGATTTGGCGGACTAAAATTTATACTGACATTATTACTGTCAATTAATATAAAATCTTTTATGATTACTCCGGGCGCATCGCTATTAAGATCAACTGTGGTATAAATTTCTTCTATTCCTGTATATTTTTTGTTGCCGTCTAAATCGGCATATATTATATATTTTTTGTTATCTGTTCTATCAATATAAATTCCGTAGCCCTGTACGGTAATTTCTATCCCGTCTGGTTTTCTAATTTTTTCTCCGGACAAAGCCATGTCTTGGACTTTTCTTAAATCTTGGGCAAATTTGTAAGTTGCCCGAGAAAGCGCAAACTGTCTTTGAATTTTTGGAAAATCGGAAACTAAAATTGCTAAAAGCACGGCAATAATAAAAACCACCACCAAAATCTCAACTAAAGTTATTCCTTTATTATAATTTTTTATATTTGGAAAAAATTTAAGTACCATTGAATTATTTGACTTCCCCAAAATAAAGTTAAAAATGTTCCTACAATCAAAAATGGGCCAAAAGGTATTTCGCTTTTTAAACCTTTTTTCTGTAACGCCATCAGTATTACTCCTATTATAGCACCAAAAAAGAATGATAAAAACAGAGCAACCAAAATATTTGGAAACCCAAGCAAAAATCCCATTAAAATGGCTAATTTTACATCGCCAAAGCCCATCCATTTTCCCCGAGAGACTAAAAATATGGCAAGAAAAAATCCTGACCCAATAACGGTTGCCAATAAAAAATTAGGAATCAATGAAAAATTTAAGAATAAACGATAAATAAGCGCTACACCTATTGCGGGAAATAAAACTTTGTCCGGAATTAAATAATGTTTTAAATCGTAAATAAATATAATAATCAGCGCGCCGGCAACATAAAACAAAAACGCTAAATTTAAAATGGAGGTTGAAATGGAGGTCAGACCTCACGCGGGGGGTCTTACAGCCCCAAAACTTAAAAATAAAACAAATAAAACAGCTGTCGCAATTTCCACCGCAGGATATTGCCAAGATATGCCTTTTTTGCAGTACCGGCATTTTCCTTGTAAAAATAAAAAGCTAAAAATAGGAATTAAATCATTCCAGCTTAAAACGCGCTTGCAATACGGGCAAAATGATCTGCCGGCCAAACTTTTTTTCTGCCTTGCCTCGCCGTAGCTTTCGGCGGAAGCGGGTAATCTTCTGTAAATGAAGCAATTCAAAAAACTCCCAATGCACAGCCCAAAAATAAATATAAAAATATAAAAAATAAAATCCATATTAAATCATTTTAGCATATTAAATTATTTTAGCATATTTTTCCCTCATTTTAAAATTAGTTATTGCGGGGTCTGACCCCGCAAATTATTCTAATACCATATCGCCAAAATCCTTAAAACTTTTATACTTGATCCAGTCGCGAACTGCTTGCCTACATCCTTTTTCCCCACCCATAAGGTCTAATAAAAAATCTCTTTTAGTGACCGAAGAAAAATTTTTCTTTCCAAGGTAATCAAAAAAACTAGACCACCTATATTCTTCTTCTAAAAACTTAATTGACTTTTTTGGATTTTTAATTCCACTTTCTTTCCAGCCGGGCTCGACTAGAGATAGGGGGTTTATGTGGTCATAAATAAATGCCGTTCTCAGTTGCTCGTTGCTCTTTATGTGTACCGCCTTGAATCTACTAAAAAGGTGCCCTTTACGATCATATTTTTCATTAAAATACGTGGTATATCCTCCAATTTTCTGCATGAACTGACTTATCCCATCATCTTTTAACTGCCGCAGAACAAGATGAATATGGTTCGTCATAAAACAGAAAACTAATATTTCCACAAGCATATTCCTTTCCTGTATTATTAAATTTGAATTTGCGGGGTCCGACCCCGCAAGGCTTTTTTGTTCAATTTTTTCTTTTTTTCTTTGCACCCTACGGTGCCATATGTTAACGGGGTTAGCATTATTAAATTCATAACAAGAAAAAATACCGCGATAATGATCGTCATCGTCTTTAAAAATTACGCTATCGCCTACTGCTCTATCTGAAATATGATAAAGCTCATTAGTTATTAATTTTACTCTTTCACTCGGCATATTTTAGCATTGCGGGGTCGGACCCCGCAATGACTTATTATTAAATTTTAACATTTTTTCTTGACAAAAAACACCCTATCCTGAAGACAAGGTGTTTTTTTATTTTTACCTCCAGGGTTTATAAACAACCGGGACTTGCATCCGTACAAGAAGTAGCGCAAGTAGTAAT
>JBBTVU010000014.1:7421-10604 GCA_038063115.1 Patescibacteria group bacterium
TTCATCCGTAAACTCCTGCGCGCAGGCGGCCCATGCATTAGTTGTTGCGTTACAGTATCTTGTAGAAGTAATTTGCGAAAAAGAATTGGCGGTTACACTGCTACCGCAGAAGCTATTACCGCTGATATCGCCATTAATGTTAGAACCTTGTCCGTAACCATCTACTCCATTGTGGTCATAATATACTTCTCCGGCCGGAACTAAAATAGACAAATTTCCTGAAATTGCCGCGTCTTTGCTTTTGTTTATGTACTGGATAATGCTGAACAAAATTATTGCTGAAAGAATAGCAATAATGGCAATTGTAACTAAAAGTTCAATAAGAGTAAAACCTTTTTGCATTTTATTATATTTTAATCTTTTACTAACAGTTATGCAATGCTCGGGCTGTGAATAACTCATATCGCGCGGAGCGCTATATTGTGCCCAGAGCGCCGTAAAGCGGGCTTAACACAGAAATTGCAAGCAATGCCACCACGCCTCCTAAAAAAATTATTAAAACCGGCTCAAGCAGGGTAATAAAAGTATCTACTGACCTTTTTACTTCTTTTCGGTAAAAATTTACCACCTCCATTAAATTTTTATCCAATCTTCCGGTCTGCTCGCCAACCTCTATCATTTGTATAACAAACGGCGGAACATATTCAGAATGCCTTATTAAAATAGAGCTTATTTTTTCCCCTTCAGAAACTCCTTTTTCTGTTTCAGAAATAATTTCTTTATAAATATAATTGTCAATTGTGTCTTTTGTAATTTTTAGCGCGCTGTTTATAGAAAGCCCGGCTGAAATTAAGGTAGAAAGATTTTCAGTAAACCGTATTAAAAATATTTTTTTGAAAAATCCGCCGATAGCAGGCAGGTTCAAAGAAAGCTTGTCTGCGGTTTTTCTGCCCCTTGGCGTTCTAAAATAATAAATTATAAAACCTATCATCATAACAAATCCTAGAATAACGATCCACCCATAGCGCGATAAAAAATCATAAAAACCTATCATTAACGCGGTAAAAAACGGAGGGTCTGTGGTGGTTTCTTTTATTAAATCGGAAATTCTTGGCATAACCCCAAATATTACTATTGTAATTACCACCAAAAGTACAGATATAACGAATATAGGATAAATCATGGCTCCCCTTACCTGAGACTCAATATCATATTCTCTTTCTAAATGGTCTGAAAGATAATACAAAGATTCAGAAATTTTTCCAGACGCCTCGCCGGTTTTTATTAAGCTGACATAAAATTTGTTAAAAACTTCAGGATAATAAGCAAAGGCTTCAGAAAGAGGATTTCCCTCGTCAACTAATTGGGAAATTTTTATAAGTTTTTCTTTTAGGCTTTGCTTTGAGGTTTGCGCCGCTAGGCCGGCCAAACTTTGCGTAACCGGAACGCGCGATTCCAACATTACAGCCAGCTGCCTTGAAATTATGGCTAAATCTTTTTTGGATATTTTTTTTGTAAACGTCAATTTTGTAAAAAAAAGATTTTGAGATGACTGTTCTTTTAAAGAAGTTACAAAAATATTGTATTTTTGTAAAAGAACGGCAGCGGCTTCTCTAGAAGACGCCTCAACTGTTCCAATTTCAATTTTTCCTTCTTTAGATCTTGCCTGATAGTTGTATTTCATTTATCTTAAAAGATTTTTGACTTCTAAGGGATTTGTGGAATAATCCATTGCGCTTTGCAAAGTAATTTCTTTTCTTCTGACAAGGTCAGCCAAATATCTGTTCATTGAAACCATTCCTTCTTTTGAAGATGTTTCTATGACAGCTGGAATCTCATGTATTTTATTTTCCCTGATTAAGTTGGCCGTGGCTACATTTGCAATCAGAACTTCGCAGAAAGGAATGAACCCTCCTTTAATTCTTGGAACCAATCTTTGTGAAACTATTCCTAAAAGTGACAAGCCCAACTGCGACCTGATCTGATTCTGCTGTTCGGCTGGAAAAACATCTACAATTCTGTGTATTGTTTCTGCGGCTGAATTTGTATGCAAAGTTGCAAAAACCAAATGCCCGGTTTCCGCGGCCGTAATTGTTGTTGAAATTGTTTCTAAGTCCCGCATTTCTCCCACCATAATAACATCGGGGTTCTGCCTTAATATAACCCTTAGCGCGTTTTGAAAACTATGAGTGTCTAGCAAAACTTCCCTTTGCTCAACAACCGCTCTTTCTGGCCTATATGTATATTCAATAGGATCCTCAACTGTAATTATGTGTACAGATCTGGACAAATTTATTTCATTAATTAAAGCAGCCAACGTTGTAGTTTTTCCCTGGCCAGTGGCTCCGGTTACCAAAACAAGTCCTTGGTGCCTGCTTGTAAATTCGTGCAAAACTGGAGGCATATTAAGCTCTTCTAAAGTTCTTATGTTAGATTGGATAAACCTCATTGCCAAACTTATATTTCCTCTTTGAAAAAAAATGTTCACCCTAAATCTGCCTTTTTCTCCATAATCATAGCCAAAATCAACTTCTTTTTGCTCAAGAAATCTTTTTTTCTGCGATTCTAACATTATTGCATCAGCAAAGCCTTCAGAATCTTTTGGCGTGATTATTGCTTCTTTTGAAAGCGGAACCAGTTGCCCTGTAATTCTTATATTTGGAACATGGCCCACAGAAATAATTAAATCTGAGGAATTTTCCTTCACAGTTATTTCTAAAAGCCTTTTTAAATTTTGCGAATAATCCATAAAATATATTTTTAATTTTTATATTCCTTCAACTGCGCCGGCAATTTCTTCAATGCTGGTTTCGCCTTTCAAAACTTTTAATATTCCTTCTTGTTCCATTGTCAACATTCCTTGTTTTTGAGCTTCTTTTAAAATTAAACTTTCCAAAGGATTTTTCAAAACTAAATCGGCAATTTCGCTGTTCATAGAAAATACTTCAAAAAGCCCTGCCCTGCCGGTATATCCTTTAAAATTACAGTCCTCGCACCCTTTTGCCTGGTAAATATAAAAAGAGGGCGGCGCATTTTTCATTTTGCTTAAAATATAGCTTTTAACTTTTTCAGTAGGCCTTACTTTTATTTTGCATTTTTCGCAAAGAATCCTTATCAGCCTTTGTGAAATGGCTATGCGAAGAACAGAAGGAATTAAAAACGGCCTCACGCCCATATCAATTAATCTTGGTATAACTCCCACAGAAGAATTTGTGTGTAGAGTAGACAAAACAATGTGGCCGG
>JBBTVU010000015.1:0-3523 GCA_038063115.1 Patescibacteria group bacterium
TGGTTGAACAAGTAATATTTTGGTTGACGCATGATCCGGCAGAACAAGTTTGGTTTGCCGTACAGTCTTGTTTTTGCTGAAGCGCTATTGAGTTAGAACAGCTTGAACTGGCAGTGCCAGGGTTGTTGCAAGTGTATGTTCTATAATTTTGAAAAACGTCTCCGTTTTGACAAACCGGACTATCAACATACCCGCTGGTTCCGCATTCAGAATTTGTACTACAGGTTATTGTTGCCGATTCGCAAGTAACAGATCTAAGCATTGAACCAATAGTACAAGCGCCTTGTTTAACCCAGGCTCCATTTTTCCATATATAATTATAATCGTTCCAGCAAGAAACATAGCCTAAACCTGTTTTTTTAACGTAAACAATATATGGTTTATCTAAACCAAGCTGGCTATAATATGTTGCAGTCAAAGCGCAAATGCGCGAAGCTGTGTGAGTTGCATTCCCAAAATGAGTATATATTGTGGTAATAAGGCCCTCGCCAGATGCTATTTTATTAAAATGAGTTCCTACGCGGCTAAGGTCAGTTCCTGTAAGAGTAACCTGTGTGGCAGCAGAAGCTGTTCCTGCATATGCCAAAAGAAACGCCGCTGATAAAAAGACGCTTGCGATAATTAATTTAGTTGCTGTTTTCATAAGTTTTTCTTCATCTTATAGTATCGCATATACTATCATAAAGCACTAATCTTTGTCAATAGTTGCCTGCACAATGATTCTTTGCAGGTCTTTTCCCGGCGGCCAGCAGCTTACAAGGGCTAAATAGTTGCCTCCTTGCGCCAAACTTAGAGGAATTATATCTTGTCCCCTCTTTAAAATGTTTTTCTGCCTTACAGTATATGTATATTTTTTATAATCTATATAAACAATAATTTGATCTCCGGTAACTAGGCCGTCTAATTCAGAAAAAACCCAGTCCTGCTTTATTTTTGGCCAGTTTGGAGAGGCAGAGTGGCCCAAAATTACAGTTTGCCCGTCTTGGCCTGGAAAAACTGATCCTGGGTAATATATTACACCCTTGTCCAAATCTTTCAATAAAGATGTTTGATTTGCGCTTTGGCTAAAAATAATTGGAACCGAGATTCCCATTTTGGGTATTTCTAAAATGTTATTTTTCTCAGAGTAAGTAAATTTAACTTGCGGAGTTGCCCCTGCATTTGCGGCGTGATTTGGGTAAAAGGCGCTATCTGCGGAAAAAGCCTGAGTACTTTGATATGGCGTAAAAAAATCATCTATCAAGCCTCCAACAGCCTTGTAATTAAAAATCCAAGAAACATCATTCCAGTTCACGGCAAAAAAACTCATTAAATATAAGGTTATAAATATCTTGGCGATCCTTTTTAACTTTTTCTTTTTATTTTCGTTGTTCATTATATTTTATTATATGATATTTAACAGTCTTTGTCAAGCAAAAGCCCCGTTAAACGGGGCTTTTGCTGTATTGCGTATCACGCGTGGTTACTTGTAATAAGCCCTGTCTTTATAGCGCAAATCTATATATTGAAGACTCGTCCTTTCTTTTTGAGAAATTTCATCTTTTAAAAGAGAGTTCAATTTTGTAATTTGCAAATCGGTATCTGAACTTAAATTAAAATAAACTTGCCAATTTTCGCTAGTTTTAACATCAAGCCTGAAAGGGTTAGATAAAAACGCCTCTTTTATATTAATTTGAAAATTATCTTTCAAATTTTTCTCAATTTTTAAAATTACATTCATTACATCCTTTCCAATTGCGTTCTCGCCTACAAAAGCCTTTTTATCATCTATCATTTGGCTTAAAATAGGCATATCTTGCGAAGTATTTTGAATTTCTTCAAAGACCACTCCGTTTTTATCAATAAAAAAACACTGATCGCTGGCTTGTCCTGAGGATGTCGAAGGACAAAAAACCGCAATAGGCTTTCGCTCGTTTATTTGCAGAGAGATATTTTGCGGAAAATTTTTCTCAACCAAAACGGTTTCTATCATCGGAAAAGTCTTTAAAATCAAGCTCTGCAGTTCTGGAGGATTGGTTAAAAAAATACTTTTTGACATTGCGTTCCAACCGCCAAGCCCGATAAGCTTTTTATTTATACTATAAGAAACCAAGTTTTCAATATCTTCTGATTGGACTTTTACATTTCCCGAAATTATTATGTTTTTAATTTGGAAACCAGAATAAAATAAATAAAAATATACCGCAGCAATAAATAAAATCAAAAACAAAACAAAAATCCAAAAAATAGGCCTTCTTAAAATAGACTTTTTAGGCGTTATTTTATGGATTTTATTTTTTATATGTTTTCTTCTATAAGACATTTTTTCGAGGCTCGGCAATCAAATTTAAAATTAAAATTTATTGCCTCGCTTCTATAACCCTCTTATAAATTTTCTTGTTTTTTCTATTATATAATTTATCCAGTATTTTTGCGAAATTATATAATCTTGAGTCTTAATATATTCTTTTTTGTATCCGCCAAACCCAATCTTAAACAAAGTGGGACCTGCCCATGGATGATGCGGAAATTTTTCGGGATCAGTAAACCCCCAAAAATCGTAAACAGCGCAACCCCTAGCTTTTGCTTCCTTTATTGCTTCCCATTGCAATAAATAAGGAATTGAATATTTGGTAAACATGCCCGTAGACGCGGCTTGATGATAAAAAGCAGTTCCAGACCAAAATATAACCATAGCTCCCGCCGTAACTTCGCCTTTATATTTACCAAAAAACAAAAGAGATTGATTTTCTTTGGCAAAAATTTCAAATTCATTTTTAACAAATTTTTCAGAAAAAGGGACAAATTTTTGCCTTTGCGAAACTTTTTTATTTAATTTTTGGTAAATTTCCAGCTTGTTTAAGTCTGCTGTTTTTTCGATAAAAATATCTGAGCTTTCGCCAGCTTTTTTTATTAAATAGCGAGTGGTTTTTCGCATATTTTGTAAAAGCTCTTCTTCTGGCTGATAAACATCCAGTTTCCAAGTTGCTTCGTAGGCCGAGGCATGAATTGGTGAAGATCTAAACCCAAGTTCAGAAAAAATATTTTGGTTTTTTTCATTATCTTCTAAAATTGGAGAAATGCGTATAAAAGATGGCTCGCCCGTAGGCTCGCCCGTTGGGTTACGCCCTAAGGGGCTATGCCCGAGTGCTTTTTCTTCTTGCGCTAACTGTTTCAACAGTTCAAGAAAAGATTGCATAATTTCTTTTTTTTCCGCAAACTCGAGATTTTCTTTTATAACCGGCCCGTGCGGAACAAATAAAAATGTTCCTCGGCGCGCTGATACTTTTATAATTAAAGCCACCCCTGCCAAATTATTGTTATAAAAAACTCCATAACGCCAAATTTTACTTCCCATAGCCACATTAAAATCGCCCCAGCTCCAAGACTGTAAAAATGTTTTTTCAACGCAATTCTGCAAAAATCCTTCCCATTCCTCTTTACTTGTTACTTCTCTTATTTCCATTAATTTATCTCGTGTAAATTGCCGTTAATAATAATCGGCTGGATGGCTTCTATTTCCTGTTTGATAAGTTCAATTTCT
>JBBTVU010000016.1:0-2534 GCA_038063115.1 Patescibacteria group bacterium
TTACAACAAGAGCTGTTGATATGACCCGCATTTCTTTCAGAAAAACAGGGTCTGTCAAAGATGCTGATTTGCAAAACTTCAGATTGTATGTTGACGGCGTTCAGACTGGTTCAGCTATTCCAAATATCGTCTTAAGCTCAAACAATGAGTCGCTTATAACTTTTGATTTGACCGGCGCTCCAAAGAGAATGGAGGCAGGCACAAGAGTTATCAAGCTGTTAGCTGATATTATTGGCGGTTCTTCATTGAAATTTACCTTCAATTTGTGGAATTCCGCCGATGTAACAGTTGTTGACTCTCAATATTTGGCAAATGTGTTGCCTGATTTGATATCAGACGCGGCTTACACAAAGAGGTCAACCGCAGAAATGACAATTGGTTCTGGGTCAATTACCATTACCAAAAAGACAGACTCTCCATCTGGAAACATTGTTAATCTTGCTTCAAACGCGACATTGGCAAAATTTGAATTAAAGGCAGCTGGAGAAAAGGTGAAAATTGAAACATTGTATATTTCATCCAATGTCAGCACAGCCGCAGTTTCTGGATTAAGAAACGGCGCTATTTACGCCAACGGAGTGCAAATTGGTTCAACAACCACCTTGTATGACCCAGCCGATACCACATATGATTATACAACATTTAGCTTGGGTTCATCTTTGATAGTTGAACCGGGAAATCCAGTAACTTTGGAAGTAAGAGCTGATATTTTTGACACAGGAACAGGAGATACCACAAACAGCATTGTTGCCGACAGCACGATTCAGGTTACAATTGAAGGAGCTAGCACATGGGACAACGGTACTGGTCTGATATCAGCAAGCACACTTGACGTTCCTGCAACCGATGTAAGCGGCAACTCTTTAACAGTTAAAACAGGCGGATTGTCATTATCAGCAAATCCTTCTTATACAGCCCAGACAGTGGTTGCTCCTATTACTGCTTATAAATTAGCTGCTTTCAATTTAGTAGCCAATACAACAGAAGGAGTCAACTTGACAGCTATTAACGTTGCTATAGACGATGTATCTTCATATGCAAGCAATTTGTACGTGAAATACGGAACTAAAACAACGACCAATAAACCGACAGTCGCGGCCGCAAACGCCTGGTCAATTAACGAAGTATTGCCAGCTGGCACAACAATTCCTATTGAGGTTTATATTGATGTTTCGTCTTCAATGATATCAGGCGATGGAATTGCCACAGTTGATATTGACGGCACAACCGTTAGTTCAGCCGCATCAGCTGATTCTACAGCGGTGGCAGGCCAGACAATCAACTTCAGCTCAGGAACATTTACACCGTCTTTTGCCAGCACGCCTCAAAATCAGGTAGTTTCAGGCGCCCAGGCAGTTGAAATAGGAAGATTCAAATTTACCTCTTCTTATCAGAACTATACTATACAGGAAATTAAGATTGACCCTGATTCTGCTTCTACCACAAGCGATAACGCCGAAGACGCTATTGTAAGCTTAACTCTTAAGGACGGCGCAACAGTTTTAGCTACACAAAGCTTTAACAATATTGATGAAGATACAACCGACAATGCTCCAGCGGGCAGTTTCTACTTCACCGGCTTGAACGTTGCAGTTCCTGCCAGCACATCAAAGACCTTGACTGTTGTTGCAAACTTTACTATTCCATCAGCCACTGCTGGAAACTCTGGCTTGAGGATAGTCCCGGCATTAAGCTATATTAAGTACATGGACCCTCAGGGAACCATAACAACAAGCACAAACGCAGGTTCAACTACTTATGTGGGAAACAGCACCTATGTTTACAGGACAGTTCCGACTTTATCAAAGGTTGAGTTAGATAATGCCAGCGCTATTTCCAATGGCGCAACTACTGACTTGTTCAAGTTTAAAGTTACAGCTCCAATACAAGGAGATGTGTACCTTAAACAGTTTAAGATCGCTTTGAACTGGTCTGATTCTGGTACAGATGACGAGTGCGAATTGAACACATTGAAGCTCTATAAAGATGGAACTGATATTTCTGACAAAGTTACACTCCAAGACGAGGATTACGGAGTTTCAGTTGAAGGATCAACCCTGACCACAGGAGTTACCGAAGGCAACTCACAAATTATAGTGGTTTGGGATGGAGATACCGAAGACACAATTGGAGCAGGAGAAACAACTATATACACCATAAGAGGCACGCCTCAGGAATTCAGAGTGGATGCTGATACTGGCACAGGAACAGACAGCGTTTCTCTATCGTTTGCTCCAGACACAGCAGATGTAACATTTGGAAGCACCACTGTTGACTTCATCGGCTTCCTTAATGCTGGCACGACGTTGACCTCAATTATGAAGCTGTTTACTGCAGCCGCAGCCAATGCTTCAGCTGAAAACGCAGACTTGATTTGGTCAGATGGTTCAGCTGTGGCGCATGTTGGAACAGTTGGAACCGGCGGAACCGGCGACTGGACAAACGGCTATCTGGTGAAAGAGTCATTGACTGCTGAAACCTGGACAATCCACTAATTTTCTGAAAGATTCCTCGCTTTGCTTGTGACAAAGTAG
>JBBTVU010000017.1:0-2343 GCA_038063115.1 Patescibacteria group bacterium
TTTTATCTATATCGGTAAAATCGCACAATGAATTTGGAATATGTTTCAGAACTGCAATTCCAATACACCCAGATCCCGCAAAAATATCTAAAATCTTAATCTTACAATTCTCAAAGCTTTGAGAATTGTAAGATATCTTGCTAATTGATTTTTTTACCCAAAATTCTGTCTCAGACCGAGGAATCAAAGGTTTTTTTGACAAATCAATTTTACAACCCAAAAACTCGGTAAATCCTCTTACATATTCAATTGGTTCGTCTTTTAAATTCATATGATTTATTTTTACCATAATTTAACATAAAAAAGAAAAGGGACCAAAAGGTCCCAACATCGGAAAAACCTTGTTTTGCCGATAATCTACGCGCTTGGAGCAAGAATCATTTTTAGCAAAGCCATGCGGGTATAAAGCCCGGCCTTTACCTGATCTTTTAGATAAACTGCCCTTGGGTCGCTGTCAACATCGGGAGTGATTTCGTCTACCCGTGGCAAAGGATGCATTATGATAGAGTTGGGCTTCATCATTTTAAGAATTGTGCCGTCCATCATAAAATATCCTAAACTATAATTGTTTCTATCAATCTCGCCGCCACACTCCCTTTGCGTGCGAGTCTGATAGACAACATCAACCAAACTCGCAACTTCTCTAAGATCAGTTACTTCGCACCACTTAACATCGCGTCGATTCAGATAATCTTTAACATCTGGCAACATTTGCGCATTTTTAGGAGAAACATAGTAAATAGTCACTCCTTTAAACTTTCCAAGCAGATAAGAAAGTGAACGCACTGTTCTGCCGTTTGCTAAATCGCCAACCATGGCAATTGATATGCCGTCAATTCCTCCAAGTCGTTCCTGAATAGTGAACACATCCAAAAAAGCTTGTGTCGGATGTTGTCCAGAGAACAGGCTTACGGGCGCGCCTTTGGGTTGCCTGTCTCCGGCATTAATGATTGGAATATCAGAAACGCTGGCTGCAATTTCTGCGCCGATCTCACGATCGTACCGCAAAAAGATAACATCTGGTTCGTAACAATGTAGCACTTGTATTGTATCGCTTAAATTCTCACCAACAGATGCTCCGGAAAATTCCCGAGCATTTTCGGTTGAAAAAACAACCCTTCCTCCCAAATAGTCCATTGCAAAAGCAAAGGAGGCGGCTGTACGAGTACTCTTCTGATAAAAAAATGAAACGGCTCTCATTCCTTTCAAAACATCACAGCCTCTTTGCTGAACAACTAGCCTCATATTTCTCGCTTCAGAAAAAAGCTTTTGCTCCAGCCATCTGCGTGAAAATTGCTGGGCGTAAATAACATGTGGCCAGCCCTCAAACTTTACATCTTGTAACTCCATGACCTTCTCCTTATGGTCGATGTCAACGAGCTTCACCCATTTAAAAACCGCAACAAGCGGTTTTTTACTTACTTAATTCCAATAATTTCAATTTCTGTGTACGGCTGTCGATGGCCGATTTTTCTGCTGTATCTTTTTTTAGGTTTATACTTAAAAACAATAATTTTATCTCCTTTTCCATGTTTCAAAATTTTTGCCTGAACTTTTGACCCGCTAACCAATGGAGCGCCAATCTGCACTTTTTTGTCATTTTCAACCAACAAAACATCGGCAAAAGAAATTTCTTTGCCTTCTTTCTCTTCCAATTTTTCCACTTTTAATTTGTCTCCGGGCTTAACAAGATATTGTTTGCCCCCAGTTTTTATGATTGCGAGCATAGAATAAGCGAGGCAATAAATTTTTTGTAGGCCTGAATACACGAAGTGACTCATAGCCGAAAAAAATTTGATTGCCGAGTAATATTCATTAGTTTAGCAAAAAAAGGCCTACCCGTCAAGCGTTGGCCTTTCAATGTCGGTAATTTCTATCTTTGCCTCCCCCGAGGTCAATTTAACCACATCTTTGTCAATTTTCTGCAGTTCTTTGCCAGCCTTGTTATAGCTGCCAACGGTTGAGTCTATGTGCTGGCCAAGCCGCTTCATATATTCTGAATATGTAAACAAATGCTTGCCCAGCCTTTCCACCTCTTTAATAATTTGCTGGGCTTGCTCAGAAATTTTTTGGTTTCTTAAACCCTGCAAAACAGTCTGCAAATAAGCTAAAAATGAAGTTGGAGAAACAACCACAACTTTTTTCTTGCCGGCATAATAAATTAAATTATTTGTGTCTTCGGCAATAACCCCGACTTTATTTATTAATAAATCATAATAAACGGCCTCAGAAGGAATAAACATAAAAGCGAAATCCATTGTTTTTTCTTCGGGCCTTACATATTTTGCGGTTTCATCAATTCTTAATTTTAAATCATTTACAAAAGCGGTTTCTAACCTCTTT
>JBBTVU010000018.1:0-6196 GCA_038063115.1 Patescibacteria group bacterium
CAAATCAAAACCGGAATGCGACTGGCCAATAATATTTCTCATCATTTCGTTTTCAATAAACCGGCCCACTTTTGAAACAACATAGCCAAGCATATCAGACCGGGTATTTCCAGTTGTTGCTGACCACTCTTTTAACCAAAAACTTCTTACAACCGGATCTGTAACCTTTTTTAATCTTTCTTGCAGAAATGCCGGGTCGGTAAACATTTTTGGAATTTCAACAAGGGTGCCCGGATTATCTTTGTCTGCCATCAAGGCCAGCATAGCGTTTCTCATATAGTGCTCAAACATTGGACCAATAATTTCTGGCGGAAACAATTTATAAAAAATTGATATCATTTCCTGTACAGCAAAATCTTTCTGCTCTGGCGTGTCGTATTCTAACATATTAAGGCCACTTGGGCGTTCTAAATCAAAAGGTTCAAACAAAACCACATCGTCAACCCTATTTTTAGGAATATTTGCCAACGTTTCTTCAACCAATTCCCCGTGCGGATCAATAATTGCAACGCCTTCCCCGTTTTCAATATCCTGCCTTATCATTTCGGACAAAAGTGTAGATTTACCAACGCCAGTTTGTCCAATAATATAAAAATGCCTGCGCCTGTCGTCTCTTGTGGCAAAATAAACATTTTTCTCTTCGCCGCGAAATAAAACTTTTCCGATTTGATTCACGCCTTTTTCAGGAAGATCAGAGGGCGGGGCAGCTGATCCAGACTTTGCAGCTTTAATATAAGGAGTTTCAATAAAGTGAGTCGGAAAATGATAAACGCTTGCCAATTCTTCTAAATTTAAAATGCTCGCATGGCTTTGATTAAAGTTTCTAAAACTGTAATCATAAATAAGTTTTTTCAAATCTTTTTTATAAACTTCTTTTGGCGCTAAGCTGTTTATGGCCGATAACGAAAATTGGTTAAAGGCGTCAATTAGGTGGTTTAAAATCTCTTCTGCCCTGCCCAAAGTTTGGGCTGAAGCCATCACCCTTATATTTGTTTCAAACGGCTGTTTTTGAATTTTATTTTGTATGGCCTCATAACTTTTCTGATCAATCTGTATTTCTTTCTTTTTATTTGGGTCGCTAATATCTTTTTTTATGTCTTCTGGAGATTTATTTATAAAAATTTCGAAAATAAATTCCAATATTTTTTTGAGCCAGGATGAACCGAAATCTGAAACCGCTTCCCTTACCTGTTTTCCTTCCCTTATTTTTGTTAAAACTTTTTCGCCTTTTTTCCTAAAATTTAATTTTGACAGTGGTCTTATAATTACCTGCACCGCAGCTCCTTCATCTGCTGAAATTTTACTCAAATTATTTGTTATTGTAGAAATTGGGTCTTTTTCTAGTGTCTGATAGGTGCTTATAGGATAAAGAGGATTTTCACTTAACACTAAAAAAGCTCCTGCTGTTGACCCTTGCGGTTCAAAAATAGTATAGTCACCAGGAACTTTTTCTACAATTGCCCGCGGATAAACTCCTTGCACATGCTTTTCAAAAGCGCTTTCCAAATATTTGGGAACAGAAACATAAAAAGAAATATCCGAGCTTCCTATTTGAGAGGCTATTTCAAGCGCCACCGACGGTGGCTCCTGGAACATTTTTGGCTTTTTTAGATATAAAAAATTCGCTAGTATTTGCTCCATTCCGGCTATTATGGCTTTTTCCTCTTTTTGCATTTCGCCTTCTTTTTTAATGTCATTTTTTGGCATTAATACAACAAAAAGAACAGTTTCTAAACCGCCAAAAACCGCTGATTTTTCTTTTGCCTCGGAATTAACAGCTAAAATAAAACCCAACAAGAATAGCAAAAAAACCACAATGAGGCCGAAAATAATTATTGACATTTAATTTATCTTGCGAATTTTTTATAATATCCTTCTTTTGCTAATAAGTCATGAAAAGTATCCAAAATATACGGATCATTCATTTTTTTTGCCACCGATAACGCAAAAATTAATCCTCTTTGGCCGGCAACCTCTAATAAATGCTCTAATATTTTATCTGCGGCAAAAGACCCTATTTTTCTAGCTTTATCTTCTGATTCTTCTTTTAGAACAGGATCCTGATCCATTAATTCTATTTCTCTGCGCAGTTCTTCTCTTATTGATTCAATTTCAGCTAAAGATGTTTCTGCATTTTCTGAGCCGTTTTCTTGTTTTTCACTAGAAATTCCAGCGCCCTGTTCTTCAATTGGACCCTCTTGCCTTTTAATTTCTTCTTTTTTATTTATATCAACCATCTTATTGTGTGACTATTAAATCTATTAATGCCTTATCTTTTTTATCGGAAGAATATTCGGTTCCAATTTTTTTCAGAGCTGTCACCTCTATCTTTAAACCTTTTGAAACCTTGGAAACTTCGTATATTTTTACGCATGGCATTGGTTCAAACTCCGGCTTTAATAAGGCAGAACACAAATTAGGATCTGGCAGCCAAGAATCTATGTTATATTGCAAAGGCGTAAAATTTCTTCCTTCAGAATCAACAATATTCTCAATGTCCCAAACCTGTTCTTTTATATTTGTCAGCCCTTTGTTTTGAGCTCCAATCGTAACTTTGATATACCTTTCCACAGACTTTAAATCTTTTTGCCAAGTTGGATTTCTGCTTTCTGATCCCTTCAAAGCGCTGCCTAAATCTCTAGCCTGTAAAAATATAAATTTAATGTCGCCTAAAGTTTGCTCATACATTGGCTGAGGAATTGTTGGCGTATCTATAGTAGGCTTTGGCGGCTTTTCTGCGGCGCGCATTACCACATAGGTAATTACTATTGCCACAAGAATAATTATCGCCAAAACCAAAAGCAATTTTGAAACCTGCCCTGCCTGCGCAGGCAGGGATAATTCTTTCTTAAATTTAAACATAATATTTTATAAGCGAGGCAATAAATTTTTTGAAGGCCTGCGTACACGAAGTGACGCATAGCCGAATAAAAAATTTGATTGCCGAGCGATTGCGTATGATTATTTAATTTTACTATTCATAACGCAAAGCGTCAACCGGTTTTAATTTGGCCGCAGACCTTGCCGGAAAATATCCAGAAACACAACCAATTAAAAAAGAAAAGCTAATGCTGAAAATAATCAACCCCGGGCTTACGTCGGCTTTCAAATAAAAAAGTGGATGAATCTGAAAATATATTTCTATGCTTTTGGCAAAAATTAGCCCGAGCAATGTTCCGCCAAGTCCCCCCAGCATTCCAAAAATTCCAGACTCAATTAAAAATATAATTGTTATTGTCCTGTTTTTTGCTCCTATTGCCTTCATAATTCCTATTTCTTTTATTCTTTCTGAAACCGAAGTGTACATTGTATTCATAATTCCTATGCCCCCGACAATTATGGCAATTGATGCAAAACCTATTATAACTGCTTGTATTACCCCCATTATATTGCCGACAACATCGGATATTTTTTCTGAGGTCAAAATGGTGTAAGAAGAATCGCTTTCTCCTTCGCCTATTCTTCTTTTTCTATTATCCTCAAGTTCTTTTTTTAGATTATCAACAACATTATCCGCCGAATAGCCGGCTTTTATTTTTGCGAAAGCCATTCTTGCCCCTTCTCTTTCTCCGGTAAGCGACTTAAAAATATTTGAGTCAACTCCAACCATTGAGTCGTCTTGTTTTTCCCCTACGGAATTTAAAATGCCAACCACCTCAAACTTTTTGCCCTTTATCATTAATTCTGAACCTGCTTTTATTCCAAGGAACATTTCATCAGCTACTATGCTCCCGATTACAACCTCATTTTTACCGGGTATAGGCCACCTGCCATAATTTATTGACCAGCCCAGATCATTTTTATAAATATCCATAGCGTTTCTCCAATCATTGCTATATACCATAACTGTCTTTTTTTTATCTTTATACCTCGCAGTAATTGAAGTATGGTTCATTGTAACTGCAACATCCACGCCTTCAGTTTTTTTTATTGTTTTAATATCGTCTTCCGAAAGTTTTTCTCCGGTAAAAGACGCAACTATATTACTCATGTCGCCGGGCAATATTGTAATTAAATCCTTGCCAATCTTGCCCAACTGTTGCAAAACAGCGCCTTTTAAACCCTCGGACAAAGAAAGCAGGGAAACAATTAAAAATATGCCGATGACAATGCCTATCGTTGTAAGCCAACTTCTCACGCGTCTTGTTGCAATGGTCTTTAAAGCAATCTTAAAATATTCCTTTAAATTATTTATATCAATTTTAAACATTTTCTTTTACTTTTTCTAATTGTTTTTCAAATGATATTATAAGCAAAGATTCAATAAAAAATAATATCTTTTTTGACGTTTTGGTATCTTGATCATTTAATCGCTTTTTAATTTCTTCTAATTTTTCTTTTACTTTTTCAATATCTCCATCGTGAACAACTGTATACTCTGTGAACAACTGATATACTTTAATTTTTACACGTGTGAAATTCATGGTATGGTTATAATGGTTATAATGGTATGGTTATATTTTTATATTTTGATTTTAGTTCGTTGTTTGATTTTCTCGTTGCCATAAAACTTCTGTGTCTTGAAAATGATTGGAAACAATCAGGCCGTCTTGTATGTGAATAATATTATGGCTGTAATGAGCGATGTTGGGGTCGTGGGTTACAACCACGATTGTTTTTTTCTGCTCTATGTGAAGTTTTGTTAAAATTTCCATGACTGTTTTGCCGGTGGAAGAATCCAGATTCCCCGTTGGTTCGTCTGCAATTAAAATTTCAGGATTATTTACAAGAGATCTGGCTATTGCGATTCTTTGCTGTTCCCCGCCAGACATTTCTGTAGGTTTGTGGCCGGTTCTTTTGCCCAAATTTACAGACTCTAACAACTCTTTTGCTTTTTGCTTTCTTTTTTCTTCGCTCACGCCTTGAAAAATCATGGGAAGCATTACGTTTTCTAAAGCTGTTAAATTTTGCAACAAATTAAACTGCTGGAAAATAAATCCAATTTTTTTGCCTCTTATTTCAGCTAATTTATCGTCAGAAAATCCGGAAACATTTTTGCCTTCTAAATAAATTTTGCCCTTAGACGGCGTGTCTAACAGACCCAAAAGATACATTAAAGTTGATTTTCCAGAACCCGACGGGCCCATTATAGTAACAAAAGAGCCCGTCTGAATTTCCAGATTTATTCCCTTCAAAATTGAAAGGTCGGTTTCGCCCAATTTATAAGTCTTCCAAACATTCTCTAAACGTATTAGGGACTCAGTCATGTTTCAATAATTTTCCCAGGCTACGAATCTACAAATCAGTACTAATATACAAATACGTATTTGTATATTAGTAAAAAATTAGTAAATTAGTAGCCTATTTTATCTCTTGCCGGTAATAATTGTATCACCCTCTAAAAGGCCTGAAATAATTTCGTAGTAGTCGTTTCCCTCCAAGCCTGTTGTGACTTCGCGGTTTTCAATATTTCCTTTATTTACAATCTGCAAAAATTCTTTTCCGTCAATATTTTCTACTACGCTTTTGGGAACTCGCAAAACATTTTCTTTTTTATTTGTTTGAATAACAATATCAGCTGTCATGCCCGATTTAACGCTTTCTAACTGCCCCGGAAAGTCAATGGTTACTTCATAATAAACAACGTTATCAACTATTTTTTCCGCAGGATCGATTAATAAAACCTTTCCTTCAAAAATTTGTTTCGGAAAAGCAACTAAAGTTATATTTACTTTGTCTGCCACCTTAACATTAACTATATCCTGCTCGTAAATATCAACTTTTATTTGAAAGGGCTCTGACGAAAGCAAATTAATTACTGACTCATTAGGGCTAATAATTTCTCCGCCTTTTGCGTTAACTTTAGTAATTCTTCCGTTTATCGGGCTCCTTAAATAATTATCGCTGAGCTGGCTTTGGTATAAATTGACATTTGCCTCGGCCTGGCTTACCTGGGCTTTATAAATATCAATGTCTTCGGGCCTAGCGCTTGCCGTTTTAAGGGCTAAATTATCCTTTGCCGTTTGCAAAGCTATTTTATAAGAAGCGACATCTTGTTGCGAGGTTGTAACACTTGCCGTGGCGGTATTTATGTATCCCCTTTGGTTATCTAAAATAGTTTTATCAGCTGAAGAAACTTTTGTGTAATAAATTCCCAAATCGCATTGGTTTCTTATAATATTTAAATCGGCATAAATATTGTTTAAAGATAAAATTACCCGTGAAATTGCCGAATCAATATTTGAGCTTGTTTGAC
>JBBTVU010000019.1:0-2388 GCA_038063115.1 Patescibacteria group bacterium
TGGAGTAAAAATTAACAGAAAAAGAAAAGTTCCGGCAACAACTTTGCTGATGGCTTTGGGCTTGGAAAACGTGGAAAAAGTTGAAAAAGAATTTAAAGATACAGATACAGGAGAAATAAATTATATAAAAGAAACCTTGAAAAGAGATTCCTGCAAAGACCAAAAAGAAGCGTTGGTAGAAGTATATAGAAGGTTAAGGCCCGGAGATTTGGTTACTCCAGACACTGCTCAGGATTTAATTTTTAATATGTTTTTTAATTTTGACAGATATGATTTGTCAAAAGTTGGAAGATGGAAAACTCTGCAAAGGCTTCCTAAGTTGGCTAAAGATCTGACTGCGCGGGCAGGTAAAAAAGAAACAGATAAAGACATTCCAAAAGAAGACAGGACATTAAAACTGGAAGATATTATTGAAGTTGTAAAAGAAGTTATCAGGTTAAATAACGATCCTTTAGCAAAACCAGACCAGGTTGACCACTTAGGAAACAGAAGAGTAAGAACTTTGTCAGAACTTTTGCAGAACAGAATGAGGGTTGGATTAATGAGAATGGAAAGGATTATCAAGGATAAAATGTCTACCTTGGAAGTTTCAACAATAACTCCAATTCAGCTTATTAACCCAAGGCCATTAATGGCGGTTATAAAAGAATTTTATACTTCTTCGCAATTTTCGCAATTTATGGATAACGAAAATCCGATTGCAGAATTAGAGCATAAAAGAAGATTAACAACCACGGGTCCAGGAGGCTTAACCAGAGAAAGGGCTGGTTTTGAAGTTAGGGACGTTCAGCCTTCGCACTACGGAAGAATTTGTCCAATTGAAACTCCAGAAGGTCCAAATGTTGGATTGGTGGGCCACTTGGCTACTTTTGCCAGGGTAAATCCTTATGGATTTATTGAGGCTCCATATTTTAAAGTTAAAAATGGAAAGGTTACTGATGAGGTGCATTATTTGTCGGCGCAGGAAGAAGAAAGGCATATTATAGCGCCGGCTTCGGTTCCAATAGATGAAAAGACAAACAAAATTTTAGCCGAAGTTCCGCCGGATAAAATTGAAGCAAGAGTAAAGGGCGAGCCGGCTGAAGTTGAAATTTCAAAAGTAGATTACATAGATGTTTCGTCAAAACAGTTTATTTCCGTTGCTACTTCATTAATTCCATTTTTACAAAACGACGACGCTTCAAGGGCGTTAATGGGTTCTAACATGCAACGTCAAGCAGTTCCTCTGATAAACCCAGAGGCTCCTTTGGTTGGAACGGGAACTGAAAGAAATGTTGCTCGCGATTCGGGCCAAGTAGTTTTGGCTGAAGCTAACGGAGTTATTAAAGAAGTTGATGCCAGTCACATTAAAGTTTTATATGAGCATGGCGATAAAAAAAGAGAAGAAACTTACGAATTACAGAATTTTTCAAGAACCAACCAATATTCGTGTTTTCACCAGAGGCCAATAGTTACAAAAGGGGAAGAAGTTAAAAAAGGAGATGCGCTTGCCGACGGTTCTGCCATTTCACAAGGCAGGCTGGCTCTGGGAAGAAATATTTTAGTTTGCTTCTTGTCATTAAGGGGCGGAGGATTTGAAGACTCAATAGTTATTTCAGAAAGATTGGCAAAAGAAGATGAATTTACATCAATTCACATTGAAGATTTTACTTCTGACGTTAGAGAAACAAAGCTTGGGCCTGAAGTCACAACTTCGGACATTCCTAATGTTGGCGAAGAAAAATTAAAAGATTTGGACGAAGAAGGAATTGTTAGAGTCGGCGCCGAAGTGGGCCCTAATGACATTTTGGTTGGAAAAATTTCGCCAAAAGGAGAAGCCGAATTAACTCCGGAAGAAAGATTGCTAAGAGCGATTTTTGGCGAAAAAGCGAAAGATGTAAAAGATTCTTCTTTAAGAATGGAACACGGCAAAAAAGGAAAAGTTATAAATGTTAAAATATTTTCAAGAGAACTTGGGCATAAATTGGAGCCAGGAGTTATAAAAAGAATTCAGGTTGAGGTTGCTGAAACCAGAAAAGCAAAAGTCGGAGACAAGTTGGTGGGAAGGCACGGAAACAAAGGAGTTGTTTCAAAAATTTTGCCGGAAGCCGAAATGCCATTTTTGGCAGATGGCACTCCAATTGATTTGGTTTTATCGCCCTTGTCTGTTCCTTCACGTATGAATTTGGGCCAGATCTTAGAAACCCACCTTGGCTGGGCGGCCCACAAATTAAATTACATTGCTATTTCACCTGCTTTATTGGGAGCCGATAAATTTGATATTAAAAATGAATTAAGAGAAGCAGGTTTGCCAGAAAATGGGCAAGTTACGGTTTACGATGGCAAAACTGGTTTGCCATTTCCAAAACCAATTACAGTAGGATATATGTATGTGATGAAATTGATTCA
>JBBTVU010000020.1:0-6583 GCA_038063115.1 Patescibacteria group bacterium
CGGTACGTCGTGGCCCGGCACATGTCCCCGGTCAAATGATCCCCCAGGGTCAGGCAATCGGCTCCCGCTTCGGCCTGGGCGCGTCCGAAAAGAACGGTAATCTCGCTCAGGCGCGCCAGAATTCGGTGGATTTTTCCCGGATTAATTTTTCAGTTTGCGGGCCCCATACTTCAAATAAATGCCAATCATTCGCAGGCTGGATTTGAACATCTTCGGTGATCAGAAATTTTTCAAGCAAGGCGCAAATTTTTACAGCGGTTTCAGGCCTGCTGGGCTTTTTCCCAAAAAGCAGAGCCTATTCTTTGAGGAGTGGCATTAAAAACTCCAAATTGCTTTCCGGTGTCCCAGCCATTTTCTCCTTCATAAAATTCAACACCCCTGCCAGAAGAAACAGCATTATTATTTATATTAAATATATCAGCCGCATTTACAGAAAAAGGAATATTTACATTATTACAGCCATTTTCATCAATCGGAGCAGTGCATTCTCCGCCATTTTTAAGGTCGCCGGTTCCGTGGAAAATAATTCCATAATGGCTATTGGCGCTATTAACAATTATTGCTGATTTTATAACGCTAGAAATATTATTTAAATCACCAGCAGTATAATTAAAGGGTTCTTGCGTTAAATTTATATTTGAAATAAGAGGCCACGACATATAGCCATCGCAAACAATATTGCCGCCGCCGGGGCATTGGCTCATGCAAAAATAAACTCCGGGAGTTTCAAATGCCATTTGAAAAGATCCAAACCCAGATATGTCAAAAGGCGGGTCTTCGCATTTTAAACGTATAACTTTAGCAGGGGCATTTATATAATCAAAATTTTTAGCATTATAAACCCAGAGCAAAAGCGCAGGAGCAATATCAGATTTAGAGCAGACATAAATTAATTTAGTATAGCCATCTTTTACCGTTTGTTCTTGCGAAACATCAGCCACGGACAAGCCAACGGGTTTTCTTTCTGTCATATTTGTATAAAAAACCCCAGCCACCCCGGGCAAAGGCGTTAAAGAAGGGGTTATTAAAGCAGGATTTATTGCCCTTATAATTATAAAAGACGAAAACAATAAAACCATTCCTAAAAGAGCGCCCCTGATTCTGTCTTTAGCATCGGTTGTTGCCCCTGTATTGCCAGCCGATACGATAAACTGGACGCTGGCAACAGCCAAGGAAATTAAGGCAATGGCTCCCGCAATATATATTGCAAACCCAAACCAATAAGCTATAAATATTCCAAGGCAATCGTTGCCCGTGCAAGTGGAAGAAGGAGTAATATATCCAGGTATATTTGGATAAATTACTTCAAGGGCGGCAAGTGAAAAAGATATTTTTTCAAACATTTTATTGCGACTTAGATTCTGACTGCTCTGGATTATAAACCTCGCAGCAGAACCAGTTGTCGTTAAGGTTTGTATTAAATAATTTACCTAGTTTATTGCCATAGCAATAATTTTGTATTGCTTTTCCGTTTATTATTGTTGCCATATCAGTATTTATTGGGGGAATCAGTTCGTCTTCAATTCTTCCGCACGACATGAGTTTAGCCTGTGTTCCATATGTGTTTCTTGTTACACTGCAGTTATTTGTTTTTTCTCTTGAGTAGGTTAATTCTTTTAAAACTTCCGATCTTTGGTCGTCAATATAAAAAACAAATAATTTTCCATAAGGCTCTAATAATTTATTATAAGCGTTAGAAATTTTAGTTAAAAGATCAATCATTTGTTGGCAGGGTTGACCGCTACACGGCTCAAAATTGCAAGAGCATGAATAGCCGCCCCCTTCTTCTGCGCTTTCGGTTTTCACAAATTTGCAGTCTGTAAAACAGGCGGGCGTTTTTTCACAACTGCCAACACAACAGGCATCTTTATTCATTTTACTATCGCATTTGCAATAATCTTTATCTTCAATGTGTTTTTGTATTACTGCCAAAGGATCGGCAACTTCTTTTTGAATAACCTTTTTAAAATCATCTATTTTTTGCATAAACTCAGAGGCCCATTTTTGAGCATCATCAATTGTCTGGCCCACAGGAATTTCGCTATTTTTGGGGCAAAATCTTTCTTTCCCCATAGGTGTTTCTCTTTTTTCTTTGTCATTGTTCCACCAGTCTTGCTGGCAATAAAAAGTCAGAGGGTCGCTGCTAAAGGAATATTCTCCGCATTCTGGCCCCACAATTTGATAACCAGTAATTGTAAAAGAATTATTGTTATTGTCGTCTTCGCATCTGCCGGTTTTTTGAGGTAAAGGAGTAAATTTTAAAGTTTTATCTTCAAGGCTGGTGCACGGGCAGTAAGGACAGCTTGATAACGTAGGGCACTTTGCCGTTTCAGGATATACTTCTTTACAGGTTTTTCTAACATTTTTATCTGTAAAACATTGTTGAAAACTATTCTGGCATCTTTCTTTTTCTGGATTTTGAAATAAGTATGAAGAAGAAAATAAACTGCTTTTTAAAAACGGCGGGTATGCTCCATTTGTTTTTGCGCACCCATATCCGTTGGCGCAATCAACGTAGCCCGCATTTTGATAAGAACCGTATTTGCACGAGTAATATGATCTGTTTATACAATAATCTAAATTTTCCGCATCATTATTTTGTATTGTATCGGCGCATTTGTCCGGGCCGCTTTGTGAAAAAATACAGGCAGGCACATTTTCCGCCAGACACTTTGAATTGCTTTGGCATTGAGTTTGGCATATATTAAGCTCGTCAGAATTTTCAGAATATATTTTTTGGCAATTTTCTAAACACTGATCAGAGCAGGAATTCATACATTCGCCAAGATTGCCAAACGGGCTGTTAGGGCAGGTTTTTTTATCTAAACAGCCTCCCATGCACTTTGTCTGTTTTTTTAAACAATCAGAATCATCACTTGCGCAGTTGGGGCAGTTGCTTACACAAGAAGTCACGCCTTGGTTATCTGGGCACATATCTTGGCATTTTTTATAACAGCTTGAATTTGAGTAGTTAAAAGCTTTGCAATATTTAGAAAGTTGCTCCCCATTAACCATTATTAAATTTTCGCTCTGATTGGTTTGTTTTATTAAATTTGCCAAATCTACGGCGGTTACGGCAAAATAACATTTATTTAATTGGCTTGCCTGGTTTGCTAAAAGCTGGCTGTCGTTTTCAACGCCTTGTTGCAAACTATTTAATTTTTCGGTTAGAAAATAAAATTGCTCTCCTAGATTTAATTTTTTCCAATTTTCAATATTAATAACAGATATGTATCCGTCATCGTTGTCATAAACATAAGATTTGGTAAGATTAGATGTATAATTTTGGTGGCTGGGGTCAGGTTCGAGCAATTTTAATGTATTTTCTATTGTTTTTTTTGTGTTATCTGGATTTTGGCAGCAAAGCTTGTCTGACGAATTTTTAGGCTTGCAGCCCTTTTCTTTGCAGTCTCCGCTGCAATTTTCGTTTGTAATTATAGTATTTTCTGCGCACTCGCCCCTATACTCGTCGCAGCCGTTTTCTATATTGCAACTGGCATCGCACTTGGTGGGGTCTTCAGAATTTGCGTCATTTGCAGCGAGAAGACTTGCGCCGTAAAAGTTTTTATTAAAAACGCTGTCTGCCCTATCCGCCTCCGGAATGTCGCCCGTGCAATTGCAATTGTTGTTCATTAAATCAATTAATGGGTCAATTATTTGTTCTTTTATTTGTTTTAATTTTGCTTTTATGCCTGCTTCTAAATTTATTGCACACTCTACCCTGTCATTTTTTAAAAATGTGGGAGCATCAATTTGTTCTGGTTGGGCATTAGGGGCTACTGAATGGCAAATATCGTCTTGGCAGGGTAAAGCCTCCATTTTTTCTCCTTTTATAGGATCGCCATTTTCATCAAAAGCATAACAGCCAATTTGTTTTGTAAGAAGTTTTTCAACCGAAGACCCAATAGGTATTTCATTATAAGTCGTGGTTTTTTGGCCGGGCGTCGGGGTGTTGGGGTTTAAAGGATTAAAATTAATTTGGTCTAAATTATCTAATCTAAAAACAGTCAGGTCCGGGTTTATTGTATAAACAATTAAATAGGCGCCAAGTATTAAAAAAAGCCCCAAGACTCCGGCTTTTATCCACTCTTTTCCTTCATCTGTAAATTTTCCTCTTCCTAAAGAAATTAAATAATAAATTCCGCCAAATATAATTACAAGAGCCGCTAAAGTTATAGAAATAGATATTCCAAAAGTAAAAAAATACCTTGCGTATTCAGGAAAAGTTGAGGTGTCATTTACAGAAACGCCCAAAATAGAAGGATAAGATGTTTCAAGGGCATAAACCGTGTCTACCGGCAGGTAGGCAAAACCAGACACATTTAAAAATGCGCTAATAAAAAAAAGCAGTAAAAGAAATTTTCTATTTTTAGCCATTCTCTAGTTTTCTTTTTGCTTCTTTAATGTTTAAAAGTTCCTGAGGATTTGTGGTAATAATTTGGTCTTCGGTTTGCGACGCCACCACAGAAATTGCCACATGTTTTTTGCCTGCAAAAAATAAGCCTTCTCCGACAGCCGCTTCTAACAGTAAAAACTTTTCCTGTTCGGTTAAATTAAAAGTTTTTTGCACAATATCAATTGTAGCTGGCGATTGCTTTAATAAAAATTGCAGAGAGGAGTTTGTAATAATTGCTTTGCCATATTCGGATTTCATAAAGTCGGCCACATCTTGCGTTATTGTGGTAACTCCAAGCCAATATTTTCTGCCTCTTTTTACCAAGCCGAACAGAAACGAAGCTCCGTCTTCTGATTGCATTAACCACCAGGCTTCGTCAATTACCATAATTCTCTTTTTGAGCTTTGTGCGCACAATATTCCACACATATCGCATTATGATATACAGAGCAATCGGTTTTAATGATTCTTCCATATCTCTTATGCCAAAAACAACAAAACTTTTATCTATTGCAATATTTGATTGCTGATTAAAGAATTCAGCAAATGTTCCTTTAATAAATTTTTTAATTCTTTTTACCAAAGATTCTGTTCCCGCCATGCTTTCTAAAACTTCGGCAAAATCAGACATTAACGGCGTATTGTTCTGCCAGGTTTTTGGATCGGATTCCGGGGTTATATCTCTTACGGCATAAGTTTCAGTTAAGGCTTCGTCTAAAATGCTGTCTTCTTCGGGGGTTAGTCCGCCAAGCATAATTCTTAATAATCCTACAAGGTTAATAATGCTTGACCTTAAAATATCACTTGGATCGTCGTCTGGGCCGGGCGTTGGCAAGTCAAAAGGATTTACGTGGCTTGGCGAGCTCAAAGAAATTTTGAAAAAAGATCCGCCAACCGCATCAGACAAGGCTTCATATTCGTTTTCTGGGTCAATTATTATGCAATCTACCCCCTGCATTAAATAACGCAGAATCTCAAGCTTCACCATAAAACTCTTGCCCGAACCGGATTTTGCAAACACAACGCAATTGGCATTTTCCAAACTAAATCTGTCAAACAAAACCAAAGAGTTGTTGTGGCGGTTGATTCCGTATAAAATTCCTTCGTTAGAACTTAAGTCAAAAGAAATAAAAGGAAAAGAAGTTGATAAGGGTTCGGTATCCATTGGCGTGTGAACATCTAATAAATCTAATCCATACGGGTTGCAAGAAATAAAACCCTCTTTTTGCCTGAACAGAGCAGGCTTTATATAAATTAGTCTCGACTCAAAAATGGATCTTAAGGTTAGTTCTGTGTCTTTTAATTCTTTTTCTGAATTTTCATAAATAGTTATATATAGCCCGAACCTGAACATTTTTTCTTGGGCCGTCATTAATTTGTCTCTTAAATTTTCAATATCTTTGTAAGCGGTTTCCAAAGACGGGTCTCTTACCAGCCCCTTGTCTTCTCTTTCTAAAATTTCTGAAGAAACTTCAGTTACTTTTTTTCTTAATTTTTTTAATATCAGTTCGCTGCTTATAGGATGAATAAAAAACGAAATATCCACAGGAGTATTTAAATCAATAACCGGAGAAAACCATCCGGTATTTAAATATCTTGGATAAGAAAAAATGAAAAATGATTTGGTAAATCTCTCGCCAAGTTTTATGTGGTCTTGAGCAATGCCAATATACGGAGGCGCTATAATATCGCGAACATCAAAAGCTTCTTCTTCAAAGATTTTTTCTTCCAATACATCGTCTTTTTTCTTTCCCATTAAACTGTCTAAAAATGGCAAATTCATAAAAGTTTAAAAGAGGCCCGACCTCCTAAAAATCTGCATGCAAGTTTTCGGGGAGGTCGGGCCTCTCTGAAAACTTTATTTAAGTAGTTCAGGTAGAATTTCCGGGTAATATCCAATTTCTGCCTGCTCCGGATGATGTATCGCCCAAAAAAGTTCTATTAACTCGGGAGTTGTTAATGGTATGGCTTCTAACCCGCATCTTCGCAACCCCATAGCTAAAAATTCCATTCTTTGCCAAAGCTGGGTTTTGCACCTTTGAAAATCTGCGTCGTTCATTTCTTTATTTTGGTCTTTTTTATTCTGGCTAAAAATATTAAATAGTTTTCCCGCAGACCCTATTCCTAAAATTTCCATTAAAGTGTAGGGAACAACAACATAAAAGTTTTTTGTCATAACAGTATCTCC
>JBBTVU010000021.1:0-4520 GCA_038063115.1 Patescibacteria group bacterium
CGTCTAACAAATTCAACACTAAACCAAATATCAAAACAAAAAGGCGCGGTACGTACGCGTCTTTTTGCATTTACTTTCAAGCTCCGCGAACGGAGCGGTCAAATGTCTAAGTTTTTTATCTTTCTTTAAGCTTTCTGTGCATGTCCTCTAAAACCGACGCTGCTACATCTTTTCCGCCAAGTCCGATTGCTAATCCAACGCCAAGCGCCAATGCCCCTATAATTCCGTAAACTATGCTGGTATAGAGGGTTTTAATCAAAAGGCTAGCTGGCAAAAGTTGGTCTAAAATCAAAAAGATTGTAAACACCCAAATTGCCCATTTCACAATTGAAGCTGCTAAATATCCGTAGCCTACTCTTAGTCTTTCTACTGCCACTCTGACAATTTTTTCAACTATATCAGAAATGATTATGGCCACGACGAAAATTAGGACAGCGACAATTACGTTCGGCAGATAATTCAACACGCTTGTTAAAAATCCCGCGAACGAGGTTAGCTTAAGGATATCAACCGCTACTAACAGCGACACTATAACAAAAACCCATTTGAAAATAGCTCCGATAAATTCGGACGCATTAACGTCAACATTCGCCCTTTGCAAGGCCTTTCTCCAGCCTTCTTTTTCAAATAGCTTGTTAAATTTTATTGATTTTAGAATTTCGGTAATTAATTTGTCAACACCGACAGAAATTAAATAACCGATAATGAAAACAACTATTGCTAATAATAAATTAGCAAGGAAGGCCACAAATGATTGCAAAAGTGGCTGAATAACTGATAGAGACCAGTCTGAATATGTCATATGAATTTTACGAACAAAGTGAGGAAAATTCATCCCGAGCCGTTAGGCGAGGGAATACCCTACTCTGTTTATTTTATTTATTAATTATTGAATAAACTTTAAAAGATCAATTCGACCTTTTTAATAAAATTTTAGTATTATATTATTATCGCAACATCAAGAAAGTAAATCAATCCCCTACCCTGTGGATAACTCACCGGGTGATAAACACCCGGTGCCCAGTGTTCATCACTGGACAAATTTCAAATTAAACCGTTCCAGTTCTCGGGTAAGTCAATTTCCAGATTGATTTGCTTGTCTTCGGCCTCACCCGTGGTCGGGCTACGGCCGAGGGTGGCGGTTTTAAACGAGATTGCGGTTGCCGCCAAAGCAATGCTTTTTGGGTCTAAGCCGGGCTTAGACCCAAATTTATATCCATATTTTACATCGCCTAAAATTGGGTGGCCCATGTTTGCCATCTGAATTCTGATTTGATGAAACCTACCTGTTCGCGGTGTAATCTTCAGCAAGGTATACTCATGACTCGCCCCGCGAAGCCTTGGCGAAGTGGGGACAACTTCCCAACTTAATTCGGCAGTTCTTGTTTTTGTTGCCTTTTTAATTTCTTGTAAAAGCTCTTCGTCAGTTTTATTTGTAAAACCTTCGGCAAAAAAAGATATTTTATTTACCTGTTCTTTAATCTCGCCTTTTTGCTTGTCCAACTTCCCCACCACAATTGCGTGATATGTTTTTTGTATAGTATGTTCGCGAAATTGTTCAGACAATCTTGAAGCGCCTTTTGAGGTTTTTCCAAAAAGTACAATCCCCTGCACCGGCTTATCCAACCTATGCACCAGCCCAAGAAAAACATTCCCAGACTTTTTATATTTCTCTTTCAAATATTTTTTCACTTCGTCCATCAAACTCGCCTCGCCCGACTTATCCCCCTGTGTAAGTAGACCCGCTGGTTTTACAACCGCAATTATATGATTATCTTCGTATAAAACTTTTATGCTTGACATATATTTATTAAAATGATATATTTTATTTAGCACCTAAACAATAGAAGGGGGTGATAAAGATGGCTCTGCAAAAACCATTGCAGTGTACGTGCGGTCGGAAGATAACCGAGAAAACCGCAAAGAGAACAGGTGGATTATGCATGTCTTGTCATGAGTATTTGAAGGCGAGACAAGCCGAGAACCACATACCTGTCGGCGGTTACTCGACAAATCCCGATCCGGCTCTTTTCCAAAGAGTCGGTGGCACGGCATTCCGTCGTGGTAGACTGCCGTCGTAGTGTGCGAGCAACTTAATCCTTGATTCTTTTCTCGTCACTTTCTCTCCCTCCCCAATCAAGGCACTCACAGAGCGCCTTTTTTATTGTAAAATTTCTTTTATTTTGGCGGGGCTATGCCTAAATCACGGCAAATCTTTTTGGCTAAAAAATTATGGATTTCGTTGTGTCGCGGAACAGTTGAAATTCGCCTTGTTAAAGGATTTAAAAAGACGCTGTGGCGAGCGCCTTCTCTTACAAATATGCAGTTATTTTTTAAAAGATGTTTTATTAAATCCGCTCGTTTCATTTTAAAGAAACAGAAATATTTTCTCTTATCGTTTTCCCTTTTGAGTCTTTTCTAGTTAAAATTCTGTTTGTTTCCAAAACCAAAAACAAGGCCTCTTTTAGGTTTTCTTTTGCTTCTTGCAAAGTAGCTCCTTGTGTATTCACGCCTGGAATTTCCTCAATCCAACCCAAATACCACTTGCCCATTTTTTTAAATAATCCTGTAAATTCTCTTGTCATAAGTTTACGTAGCGTAGCGATATATTTTTATATTATCACAAGTAATACGACTATGTCCATAAAAGTTTATCAACCCGCATCCAGAACTTGTTTTATTCGGTCGGATTCGGTTTCCACCACCGGACCTTCGTATTCTCCCGAATGCGCATGGCTGCCAGAATAGCTTGGCTGTTTCTGGTCTAAGTGCAAACTAAAATCAAAATACTCTCCTCTCTGTTTTACATAAATATGAAACCGCGGATAATTATTTCCAGTCAGCTTCCTAACTAAATTATACTCCACATTATTCTTGGCATCAATAATCACATAGCCAATTTTTCCGGCCACATTTGTTATATTCTCTTTTACATTTTTTATTTCAAAATCCATAATTTTTATTCCTCGATGTTTTTAGTATTAAATTTTGTTAATGGTTAACATAATAATTTATGTAATTTTCTTTAAATTGATATTCTCTCCATAATTCCGCTATATCATCTGTCAAAACATTTCCTATAATTTTTGCATTATCTTTATCTGAAAAACTTGGAACTCCCGCGATTTCTCCGTTGGGAAAAACCAATACGCACTGTCCCTCAATAGACCAATCTATTATATTTGTTTCCATATTCCATTTTTCTTTTTTAGATATTTCCAAAATTTTTTCATATTCTTTCAAACTTTTTTTAAAATTAACACTTTCCTCTTTAAAAATCTTTGTTCCTCTTCCCCTTGAAATCAATGAGAAAAAATAAAGCTTTTCAACTTTATTTTTTTCGCAAAGCACGGCCATATCAAGCATTTCTTTATGATTTTTCAAAATTATTGTGGCAACAACCGAAACTGGGATTTTAAGTTCTACGGCGCTCTGAATATTTTTAATAGTCTCATTAAAATTATAGGGGCTTTTAGTTATTTCATTATGATTTTTCTCTAAACCGCGTATGCTAAATCGGATATTGTTTATGTGGGGCTCTATTTTTTCTAATTTGTTCTTATCTAAAAGTGAGCCATTGGTGGAAAGCGTGATGTATATTTGTTTACTTTTTATGTATTTGAGTATGTCCAATAAATCTTTTCTAAGAAGCGGTTCTCCGCCCGTTACGCAAATCTTTTTCAAGCCGTTTTCCGCTAATTTATCTACTATTTTTTTAATAGTGTTAAAATTTGAATCGGCTATCTGCTTTGGCTCACAGCAATAAATACACTTTAAATTACATCGCCTTGTAACCTGCAAACCTATATTTATAAAAAAATTGGCCGAATTTTTTGAAAAATTATACGAATCTCTCTTTGTATTATATTTTATAACCATAGTTATTTGATGTCATAAAAACACCGCTGTAAAATCCATTTTAGCCGTGTTTGAATTCTATTGTCACCCATTCGTCGCCGGCGGGCTCCTCAGGGTCGTTGAGTTTAACCATGCTTAAACTCAACGACATCGCCGTCTTTGACAACATATTCTTTTCCTTCGGTGCGCAGTTTGCCCTGCTCGCGAGCTTTTGCGTAACCTCCGCAGTCCAGCAAATCCTTCCAAAAAACAACTTCGGCTTTAACAAACTTATTTTGAAAATCTGTATGAATGGCCGCCCCTGCAACCGGCGCCGTATCGCCTTTTTTTATTATCCAGGCTCGTGTTTCATCTTCCCCTGTTGTCAAAAAAGTTATCAGATTTAGAAGCTCATAAGATTTTTTAATTAAAATATCCAGCCCGGATTCTGCGGGCAAACCCAGCCCAGCCCGTTCTTCGGCCGAAAATTCAGCCGACTCATATTCCGTTGCCACGTCAATCACCAGTGAATTTGTGGGATGTCCGACGTCCCACATTTCTGGCACCTCTTCCGGTTTTCCATTCAGCACATATAATCTGGGTTTAAGGGTGAGCAACTGGTAATTTTTTAAAATTTCTTTTTCGTCATCATCAAAATCGCAATCAATCAAAACTTTTTCGGC
>JBBTVU010000022.1:0-7502 GCA_038063115.1 Patescibacteria group bacterium
AAAAGCTTTTTCTCGGTCAATGCCGGGCTTAGACCCGATTTTTCTCCAAATAAATTTTCTTGTTTTGTTTCATCGGCGCTTTTCAAAAATTCGTAAAGCGTGTTGTGCATTGTTTTTCCAAAAGAAAAAACCGCCTTTCCTTTTACGGGAACTTTTAAAATAAAATTAAACTTGTACTGCAGGGGACATTTTTCAAAGGCTGTTAATTGCGAATAAGAAAAATGCTTAGGTAAAAATTGGGGCGAGATGCGACTACGCGAAATATGCCTGCTCGCTTCGTTCCCCCTACTCGCCCCAAAAAGCGCTAGCCGCCCATCCCTAACCCCGCAGCTCGCAGGCACATCTCGCTCCGCCTCCTGCGAATACCCCATTTCAACCAAAAATCTGGAAAGCTTTTTCTCCCGTTGCCCGCCGTAATCTTTGGCCGAAGTAAAATACAGCTCTTTTTTTGCCCTTGTCATAGCAACATAACAAATTCTTCTTTCTTCCTGCAAATGAACATCTCCTTTTGGTTTTATGTCTTTAATTAATTCCTCAGACAATTCAATTGGATCTTTCCTTTCAATTGTAGGAAAACGTTTATCAACCATGCTCACCAAAAAAACATATTTAAACTCCAAACCCTTGGCTCCATGAATTGTCATAACTTTTATCATTTCAGGTCCCAGCTCCGGGTCAAACTCCAGTTTTCCTTCTTCGCCAGATTCAAGCTCTAAATTAATCTCTTCCATAAAATTCTTTAGCGATGAATCTATAGACGCCTCTTCAAAACTTTTTAATTTTTTATAGAACTGATTTATCAAATCATTTTTCTCTTGGTCGTCTTTTATATAATTTAAATATCCAGAATCATATAAAAAAGAAATAAATACTTCGCAAACGGCTTTTTCGCGCGCCACGGCGCTATGTTTTTTAATCAAACTTAAAATAAAAGCAACTTTTTCTTGCGTTTTCAATGAGATGCCGCCAATTAAGGGGAGTTCTTCTATCGCCTCAAAAAGCGACCTTGTCCTATAACGGCTGTATTGAGTTATTTTTGCAATGTCCAAATCTGAAATTTCTAAAAATGGCAAATTTAAAATTCTGTAAACCGCCGAGCCCTCATGATAATTATCTAAAAGCTTAAAATACGAAATAATGTCTAAAATAACTGGCTTAGAATAAAGTCCCCTTGAAGCTAAAAACTGGTAGGGCAAACCAGCCCTGTCCAATGCTTTAATAAATGGAGCCGCTGAATCGTTTGCCCTGACTAAAATTGCAAAGTCGTTATAAGTTGCATCTCTGTCTTTTTTAATAATTTCTAATATTTTTTTTACAACGCTACCAACTTCTTCATCTAAATTTTTGGCATTAATATGTTCTATGATTCCTTCCCCCGAATTTTCTGCAATTAATTTTTTATCAATTTTATTAACAAATTCCAATCTATCGGGGTCGTTGGCTTTTATAAGTTTATGCGATAAATCCAAAATATTCTGAGCTGACCGGTAATTTCTAATTAAAGAAATTTGTTTTGCTTCTGAAAAATCTTTTTTGAACTGAACGATATTTGAAAAAGAAGCTCCCCTCCAACGGTAAATTGCCTGATCGTCATCAGCGCAGACAGTCAAATTATTTTCTGGAGCTGACAATAGTTTAATCAATTCGTACTGAGACCAGTTCGTGTCCTGAAATTCGTCAACTAAAATATATTTAAATTTTTCTCTGTATTTTTTTAAAATAAGCTGACGCTTTTTAAACAATCTCAAACAATAATTTATAAGGTCGCCAAAATCCAAAGCATTATTATCCAAAAGTGTTTTTTGATAAACATGATATGCATTTGCCACTTCTTTTATTCTTTCTGTTTCCTCTTCTTCTGGAGCATCGTCTCTTGTTTTTAGGCTCTCTGCATATTTTAAATAATCTTCTGGATAAATTTCCTGGTCTTTGCAATGTGAAAAATGATAAATTAAGGCTTGAATAAATTTTGTAGGATTTCCCAAAGCCTTATAATAATCTAAATCAAATTTGTCTAAATTTTGCCGCGCTAAAAGCCAGCCCGAAGTCTGGTCTAAAATTTTAAAATCTGGAGACAGGCCGATGTCTAAAGCGTGGTCTCTTAAAACTCTTTCGCAAAAAGCATGGAATGTTGAAATCCATAAATCAACATATCCAATATCTAATAATCTATCTACTCTTTCAGACATTTCAGCCGCCGCTTTTTCTGTAAAAGTTACAGCCAAAATTTCTTCTGGTTTTGCCAGTTCTTTTTCAATTAAGTTTACAATTCTTTGCGTAATTACGGTTGTTTTTCCTGTTCCAGCTCCAGCCACAATAAGCATTGGTCCCTTATCGTGCTCCACTGCCTCCTTTTGTTCTTTATTTAATTTTGTCCCTTCGCTTCTGCTCAGGGCAGGTAAATCTATCGCCATATAATTGATTTATATTCTCATATTTTTAACAAAAGAAAAAGGGCAATCAGAATTGCCCTAGGAAAACGTGCGTGTCAGCGATTGAGAATTTCTTCACACTTGTGTCTTATCATACTCTTGGCAGCCTTTATGGCTTGGCCACGATCTTCAAAAAAATATCCCGCCGCTTTGCGCGCATTATTCTTTTCATAAAGTACATGTTCGGAAGCGATCCAGCCACCGTCATACTTGCCGCCAAAGACAGGAATCGCTTCGCTGATCCATACGCCTTTTTTGTTATGGCAAAGAACAAACCTAACCCCGCCATCGCTAAGCTGCGTTCTGATTATAACGGGTTTCATGGTTTTCCTCCAAAAAAGAGTCAGTGGAAGAAACATCTACATATTACTCTTTTAATCTTAAATTTTCAAATCTAAATTTGTCGCACAATAAAACAGTCCCGTGCACTGAACCACGGTACTAAAAAAGCATGGCGAGGTCGGACGTCTCCAAAATGAAAGTGTATTTAAAAGTATCTTGATGTCCGACCTCGGAGCCAGTCGGCGAGTTTATAGGCTTTGCCAGAAAAGTAGAACCACATTCCTAAAATAATAAGGAACAACGGCAGAAAAAATGAATCTGTGAAAAAATTATTTGTTAAACCCGTTGGAATATATGTGGCGCCCGCGGTCCCCGACCTGTTTACATAAATTGTTGCGCTGTCAGTAGTTGTTCCAGTTTCATTGCTGGTAACAGTAACGTTGTTATTCAAGATTGAGGTTCCATAACTAAAATTTCCAGCTGGAGCAACCTGCGCCTGATATCCTATTATAACAATTTGACCGGCCGGAATTGTATTAAAATTAATTCCAGAAGTAATATCTCCGCTGTAATTTGAATATCCGGTTATCGTCTGGCTGTCTTTATAAATTAAATAATTTGGAAGAATATCCCTTACATTTACATTGCGCGCGTCTTGGTTTCCAGTCTGAAGAGTAATTGCAAAACCAAGCGTGTCACTAGGCGAAGCATTTTGCGAAGTTGCCCAATTTAAATTGCCTGAAGTAAAATTAATAATTTGTTTGTTAACAATTAAAACGCCTGAACCATAATAACCAGAACCCGATGTATAAAATGTTATATCCTGGCCATAAACAGTTCCGTAATTTCCTTGAGCTACCGCCCTAAAATGGTAAGTGGTATTTGCAGATAAATTTGCAATATTTTGGCTAAAAGAGCCTGCGTAACTTAAATATTGCTGGTTTGTTTGGTAGCCGTAATTAGTTGTTGTTCCCCACTGGAAATAAACATAGTTTGAAGTATATAAACCAACGTTAGAAAGATAGCCGTTCAAAGTTGCTTGATAATTAGAAATATTTGTCGCAGAACTTGTTTGTACATTAGAATACATCTGAGCTTCTGCCGGAACAGCTGAAACTGTTATAAAAAATATTGCGAAAAAAACAAAAATGATTTTTTTCATGTTTTTGATATTATTTTAATATTACTTATAATATACATATCTATCATTTAGATTATTCCTGATTAAAAATATGTCAAGCAAAAACCCGCCTAGTGCGGGTTTAACAAACCTGCTGCGGGACTTGGATTCGAACCAAGATACCAGCCTCCAAAGGGCTGTGTCCTACCATTAGACGATCCCGCAATACAACTTTTATTATCATATCACTCAAACCGGTTTTTTTCAATTACTAAAAAGATATTCACAGATATAGCCATTTACGGATTAAAGAAAAAAAGTTAAAATAAAATAACGTGAAATACTTTTTAGATACAATGAAAAAAAATTGCAAATGTATTTTTTGTTTTTCTGCTGTGTTGATATTATTTTTTTCGGCTTTTGCCAGTCCTGTTTTGGCAAACATAAATATTTCTTTAAATGATTCCGATGTGACGCTCTCAAAAGAAGTTCTTTTTGCCGGAGATACTACAAAAATTTTCGCTAGGTTAAACAATTTAGGAGATGAAGATGTTTTAGGTTATGTAATTTTTTCTGACAATAATAAACAAATTGGCGCTCCGCAATCAATTTCTATAAGAAATGGCACATACGATGATGTTTTTGTTGATTGGAAAGTTACTGGCGGAGACCACAAAATTGAATTAACTGTTTTTGATACAAACAGTTCAAACCAAAACCCAAGGAAAGATAAAGTATTGCAAAAAACATATTCAATTGATTCAGACAGCGATGGCGACGCTATCGGAGACAAACTAGATCCAGACGACGATAATGACGGCGTTCCGGACGAGCAAGAAATTAAATTGGGAACCAATTTATTAAAAACTGATACAGATGGCGACGGGGTTAACGATAAAATTGATGCCCTTCCTCTAGATAAAACCGAATGGCGCGACACAAATAACAACGGCGTTGGAGACAACAAAGACACCGATGCAGACGGCGATGAAATAAGCAATGCCGATGAAATAAAAACTTATGGAACAAATCCTTTAAACGCGGATAGTGACGCGGATAGCGTAACGGACGGCCAAGAAATTAAAAATGGAACGGATCCCAATAAAAAAGATGTAGGTACAGACCCAATTAATTTTTTAAACCCGAATCAATGGCAGGCAGGATTTATGAACTCTATTGGATCTTTTTTAAAAAACAATGACTACTTATATTATGCTCTGGGAGGATTTTCTTTGCTGGTGATATATTGGTTATTCCGAAAGAAGGGGCGGAGAAGAAGAAAATAAAAAAACTAAAAAGCCCCTTTATCTGCAAACAGTTGTTGCTGATGCGCACTTTGTTGTTCCCGTCCAACCGTCTTTTGATATGCATATCCAGCTTTTATCTTCTAACTGCGCCGAGATGCAGAAATTCTGAATATTTGAAAAACAATTAGCCCACCCAGCCTTTTGCGCCACCATATCTTTACTAAGACTGACAAACTCAGCCCCATAAGTCTTTAAAGACCCATTTAAATAACCTCGACTGCAAAGATAGTAATAGCTCTTGCTTGAATCAAAATATGACTGGGCTATCTCTGATATTCTGCTCATATCTGAATTTACTTTCTGAGCTCTAATAATAGGGCCTGAAATTTCTTCCATAACTTGTTGAAAGTTCTTATAATTGTCTGGAACTGTTACCTGTACTGGCTGGTTAATACCAGACTGTTCAGATTTATAACTTATCTTTACTGTGCCGCTTGACGCATCGCTAAATTTGCTAATATCTAAATCTTTATTAAGCTGAATCTTGTGAAAAAGATTATCAGCTTTTCCTATAAATAATTCTACGAACAGGTCGCCAATTTTATCCAAAGCATCGTTAATATCTTTCTGAAAATATGTTGTGGTACCGGGGGAATATTTATTGATGTCTTCCTGAAAAATTCCTAATATTTCTGGCAAAACAATATTGAGCTTTGCTCTGTCTAAGGATATTAAATAATGATACTCAACGCCTGCACTTCCCTGATTGTCTGGCAGTTGTTTAATGTTATAAACCTTTTTATCAAGCAATATTTTAACAATTTTATTTTCGGCTTCTTGAGCATCTTTTTCATCAAACTTAATCCACTGGTCTTTTAATTTGCTTGCGTCTATTCCAAAAAACATTACTAAAAATTCTTCTAACTCTCCCAATTTATAATCATTTACTCTTACATAAAGGCTTTCACCTATTAATCTAATTTCGCCGGATATAGATAAATCATAATTGCTTCCTGCATCATCTGTTCCGGTTGCGCCAAGCGAAGCCTGCATTGAAGCTAATTTATTTTGCGGGTCAGAACTATCAACTCCGCCGTTAGCTTTTAAGCTGACGTTAAAACTTACGCCATTTTCTTGAATTTTTACATCTTTACTGTTTAACAATAATTCTGAATTAAAATTTTCGCTTTTTATTTGGGCTAAATTATCCCAAGCTTTTAGAATAATCGTTTCAGGACCCGGCCTAAATGGACTCCATTCTGGGTCCCAAAATCTGGTTGCCAAAGCTGCGCCGGCACCAATAACTGAAATTATAATAATTATAACAGTTAAAGATATAAAAAACCGCAAAACAAAATTTCCGCCTCCCCCGCTCCTAAATTTTTTATTTTCTACTAACTGATACTGGGGTTTCCCGCCCAAATTCGACGAAGGCGAAATTGTGGCGGGCACGTCAAAATGCCCCACAGGGCTTTTGTCGGGTTGCTTAATCTGTGGCTGTGTTCGCGGTTGTTGTTGCTGCGATTGCTGAGATGGTTGTTGGACCGGCTGTTTCACTTGCGGCTGCGCTTGAGGCTTAATCGTAGAAATAGAAGCAAAAGCCTCATTTACTTCTGCATCAGACCAGCCATTTTTAGACAAAATCTGCCGAGTTTGCTGGTCTGTCTGGCCTGCTTGGCTGGCTTTTTTAATATAGTCGACGAGTTCATTTAATTGTGGATTTGCCATAACATTGCAAAACTCGAAATTCGAATTTCGAAATTCGAAACTTTTGGATTTGTTTCGGATTTCGGATTTCGTGCTTCGGATTTATTAATTAATTATACCACAATTTAAAATGTCAACCCTGTGGATAAAACTAGGCTTCTCTATATGTGATGTCAAATATTGCCAACTCTAATGGCAGTTGAGGAAGACCTGAATATTTTATTTTATTTTCTGCGTCAATAAATAATTCCAGCATTTTTTGAATTTCTCTATCTTGCAAATTTGTTGTCTGGGTTTTCATTTTTCCAATTTCTTCTAAAGAAAATCCCGAGGCGTGAGGGTTTAAAAAATCAGGGTTTATTTTTGTTAAAAGCGCCTGCCTTAAATAAAAAACCAAAGTTTTTGTAAATTCCGGCAAATCAACCCCGTTGTCCAGCATTGAGTTTAAAGACAGAATTGCTTCTTTGGTGTTTTTTGAAATTAACAAATCAACAAAACTTGAAACCTGCCCAACTTCAACAACTCCAAGAAGTTCTTTAACGTCGGCTGCTTTTATTGTTCCTCCAGTTCCGGAAAAACTAACGCATTCATCTAAAAGTGATTCCGCATCGCGAAACGACCCTCGCGAATTTAAAGCAATTAAAGAAAGGGCTGATTCGTCAAATTTTATGTTTTCTTTTTTAGAAATAAATTCTAATTTTTTTATAATTTCAG
>JBBTVU010000023.1:0-6739 GCA_038063115.1 Patescibacteria group bacterium
GGGTCCGGCTGATTGAGCAAAGCCAAGAGAGGTTTATAATAATCCTGGTGTTAGTTTTGCCGGCTCTCCAAAAGCCAGCTTAGATGAATCAGAGAAACCTTCGGCAGAAGAAGACAGCGACTGGAAAAAAGTGTAAAACTTTTATGAAAAAAAATATTTTAACACCAAAACGCGCGCAGGAAATTCAGGACGAGATTTTTAAAAAAATGACAGCACGGAAAAAGATAAAGCTGGTAAGCAGTTTTTTTAAATTTGGCAAAAAACTAAGCAAATTAAATAACAGAAGATTAAAAAAGGGAGAAAAAAATTATTAAAAAAGTAAATAAAAAATAATTTTATGGCGAAGGATAAAGAAAATAAAAAAGAAACTAAACAAGAGCCAAAAGAAAATAAGGCGTTGACGCATGCAATTGACGAGATAAAAGAAAGGTTTGGAGAAGGCGCAATTATGACAATGCGGGAAATTCATGCTGTTAATGTTGATGTTGTTCCGACTGGTTCTATTGCAATGGATATGGCTTTGGGAGTTGGTGGAATGCCAAGGGGCAGAATTATAGAAATATATGGGGCAGAATCTTCCGGTAAAACAACTTTATCTTTGCATGTTTTAGCTGAAGCTCAAAAAAAAGGAGGCACTTGCGCATTTGTTGATGCAGAACACGCCATGGATCCTGATTATGCCAGAAGAGTTGGAGTAAATGTGGACGATTTGTTGATTTCACAGCCCGATTCCGGCGAGCAGGCGTTGCAAATTGTGGAAACTCTTGTAAAAACCGGAACTATTGCCGTGATAGTTGTTGACTCTGTTGCAGCATTGACTCCGCAACGAGAAATTGAAGGTGAAATTGGCGACCAGCATATGGGGCTTCAAGCAAGGTTAATGAGCCAGGCGTGCAGAAAGCTTTCTGCAATAATGTCAAAAACAAACACAATGGTTATATTTTTAAACCAAACAAGAATGAAAATTGGGATGGTTTTTGGAAATCCGGAAACTACGCCAGGTGGATTAGCATTAAAATTTTATGCCTCTGTTAGAATTAATTTAGCCAGAACTGCCCAAATAAAATCTGGAGATGAAATTATTGGGAACAGAGTAAAAGCAAAAGTTGTAAAAAATAAAGTGGCGGCTCCTTTTAAAACAGCAGAATTTGATATTTATTACAACGAAGGAATTTCAAAATCCGGCGATGCTTTGCGAGCCGGTTTGACTTCGGGAATAATAAAACAATCTGGAAGCTTTTTTACCCTTGAAGGAGAAAAAATTGGGCAAGGCACAGAGGCAGCCAAAGCTTATTTAAAAGAGCACAAAGAAGCAATGAAAAAAATAAAAGACGAAGCAATAAAATTAAAAGAATAAAATGACGAATATAAAAAAAACTTACATAACTTTTCTAACAGTAATGACTTTTTGGACTATTTATGAGATATTCAAGAGGGGAGTTGATTTTGCGCACATTCTGTCGGTTTTTATTATTTATTGGATTTTCCCCTATTTTATTGCCTCCGTGGTTTATTGGATTTATAAGAAACAAAAAAAGATCGAATAAGGTTGTTTTTATATTATAGAATTAAAAACTAAAGCATTGTGGTCTTTTATTTTGGGGATAGTTGGTATGGTTGGGTGGGTGGTTTATTCCCATTATTGGATTGCCAATATAGATAATTGGTTTGGTGTTTGGCGTAAAATCAAAAGATGCGCCCAATAAATGGATGGCAACTACTGGCATTGTTTTGTGCATAATTGGCTTAGTATTAACAATTATAAATGCTTCAATAGGGGTATATATGGGTGCCACTGGCGCGTCTTTACTAGACGGAGTTTTGTTTACTTTATATATCGCGAAGTACTAATCATCTAGGCTAAAAGTTTTCCTTTGTATCTACGATCGTATTGACAAAGGAAAACTATTCAAATAAAATAGAAATAAATAAAATAAAATTTAAAAAATATGAAGGCAAGGTATGGAGGAATCACAAAAGATGCTTTATTAATATTGGCTGGAGTAGGCCTTTTAGCTGTTGCTGCGACTTCACCATTCTTTCTAATAAACATAGCAAGGGGTTTTATAAAGTATAAAAGATATAATAAAGATGGTGATAGGAATATTAATGAGGCAAGATTAGCTAAATCTTTAGGCGGTCTGAACAAAAACAAAATTATAATTATTAGAGAGGAAAAAGACAAATTTACGGTAAGGCTGACGGAGAAAGGGAAGAAGGTTGTTAAAGAAATACTATTTGCTGGCATGAATATTGAAAAACAAAAAATATGGGATAAGAAATGGCGGATTGTTATTTTTGATATACCTGAAAGAAAAAGGAGGCACATGAGAGATGCAATGAGGCAGAAATTACAAACTATAGGTTTTTATCAGCTTCAAAAAAGTGTTTGGGTCCATCCTTATCCGTGTGAAAAAGAAATTCAACTCTTGTGCGAGGTTTTTGAGATAAACCCGTTTGTAAATATTATTACAGCAGAAAAAATATACAATGATGACATTTTGTTAAAACACTTTAAATTATCTAGATAAAAAGTTTTCCCTTGTATATACGATCGTATGTACAAGGGAAAGGTTAAGTTTTTGTTTTGTGATAAAAAAACGGCCGTGAGTTGCTAAACCCAAAACCGTTAAGGCGCTGAGAGCTGTTAAGATCGGAGCTTATAGGATAAAATGCGGGATAAACCCATGCTTTCAATAACCGCTTCGACGTGTTCCCTTTTGACCACAAAGATTTCTTCTTCGGGTGGTGATTCTCGTTTCGCGATTTCTGCCGCTTCTGCCATTATTTTTCTTCGGAGAATTTGAAGTAGTCCTTCTAGGTGCCTGAAAGTGTCAACCGGAAAATCTTCTCTCTTTTGCCAAGGCGACTGGGTAGTGCTCACTGTAAGTTCTCCTATACGAGGATGGAAAGGTGCCAATTTCATATTAACAAATAATATTTTTTTTGCAACCAAAAACAGCCGTGAAAAGCTGTTTTTTTGTTTGATTTTATTTCGGAGTGTAGGGGAGCATTCCCATTTGCCTAGCGCGTTTAATTGCAGTGGCAATTTTCTTTTGATGATGCCCGCAAAGGCCGGTTTTTTTTCTTGGTTTTATTTTATAAAAACCAGAAATAAAACGCGATAGTAGCTCCGTATTTTTAAAATCTACCTCGTCAATATTTTTTTGGCAAAAATAACAAAACATTATTTTAATTTTTAATTTTTTTCAATTTTTAAAACGGAATATCTTTTACGTCAATTTCGTCTGAAGCGTCTCCCTGAAAAGAATTTTTAGGCTCTCCTGCATTTTCTGTTGATGGCGGGCCAGCCTCGACGTTAGGCGGGGTGTAGTTTTCTTCAATTATTGGTATCTCGTCTGTTTTTATGTTTTCTGGTTCCGGGCTTGAAAATGGCTTTCCATAATTTGAACTTTTATATCCAGATGCTCCTCCAGCTCCAGGTGTGCCTCCGCCTCCGCTATTTCTCGGACCCAATTGAAGACTTTCAGCAATTATCTCTGTTCTATATTGTTTAACTCCTGATTGGTTTACCCAGTTTCTTGTTTTTATTCTACCCTCTATCATAACCATTGCCCCTTTGTTTAAATATCTTGAAGCAATGTCAGCTAGCTTTCCAAAACAAACGATATTATGAAATTCGGCCTCTTCTTTTTTTTGGCCAGCGCTGTCTGTGTAATATCTATTTGTGGCTATGCTAAATGATGTAACTTGGCTTCCTGACGGCAAAGCTCGAACTTCGGGATCACGAGTGATGTTTCCCAAAATAAATGCTTTATTTAGGTTCATGATTTATGAACGGAGTGAATAAGTCATCCTGAGCCATTTAGGCGAAGGATTTCATTACTCGCCGAGTATTTCGTCTAATTTTTTTTCGATATCCTCTAATTCGACTTTTTTTACAGGTTTTTTTTCCTCTATTTCTTCTTCTGCTACGGTTATATTTTTAGGTTCGGTTTCAGTTGAAAAAAGCGACTTTCTGGCGCTTCTTCTTTCTTTTCTTATTCTTATTGGATTTTTTATTATAATCACATGGCGGAGAATTTTTACTTCTTTTTCTAGTTTTTCTCTAAGCTCGCTTAATTTTTCCGGTTCTATTTTAAACTCTAAAACAACAAAATATCCTGAGCCGAATTTTTTAATAGGATAGGACAGCGTTTTAGCAACAGGATTTTCAGACCTTAAAATTATTCCTTCTTTGCTTTCTATAAAGGAAATAAACTCTTTTGCCATTACTCCCGCTTCTTCGCTGGTTATTTCTGAAGAAATTATATATGTTAATTCGTATGTCTTCATAGTTTTTATTATGTCCGTATTATAGCAGGTAGTTGCCTAAAAATCAAGTATAATGATATAATATTGCATATGGAACAATCTATATTTAAATCTTACGATATAAGAGGAATTTATCCAAAAGAGCTCGATAAAAAAATTGCTTTCAAAATAGGGCAGGCCTTTATTGAGATTACAGGGGCCAAAAAAGTAGCAGTGGCTAGAGATGCCAGGCTTTCTGGAGAAGAGCTTTTAAAAGCATTAACCGATGGAATTATGGCTTCTGGCGCAGATGTTTTTGATGTTGGCCAAGTTCCTACAGAATGCCTTTATTTTGCAGTGGGCGGCTATGATTTTGATGCTGGCATTATGATAACAGCCAGCCACAATCCAAAAAAATATAACGGCTTTAAGATGTTAAAAAAGCAAGGAAAAGATATTTCTATAATTAGGGGAAAGGATTTACTTTCTTTTTTAGAATCCTTTAGCAAAGATAAAAAAGTTTTTTCTAAAAAAGGCGGACTGGTAAAAAAAGATATATTGCAAGATTTTATAACGCATATATCTTCTTTTAGCGACTCTGCTTTAATAAAACCGTTTTTAGTTATTGTTGATGCGTCAAATGGGGTTGCGGGGTCTGTCGTCGCTAAAATTGGAGAGCAGATTCCAGCTAAAGTTTTGCTTTTGAATCATAAGCCGGACGGCCATTTTCCAAACCACAGCCCAAACCCTTTAGCTGAAGGATCTATAGACCAAATTAAATCTGAAATAACCACCCGAAAAGCAGATTTTGGATTTATTTTTGACGGCGACGCAGACAGGATATTTTTGATAGATGAAAAAGGAGAAATGGTAAGAGCCGATATTACTCTTTTGCTTTTAGCAAAATATTTTTTACAGAAATATCCAAATTCTACAATTGCATATAACGCAATCTGCTCAAAGTCTGTGTCGGAATTTATAGAAAAATGGGGCGGGAAACCGATTAAAACGCAAGTTGGTTTTGTTAATGTAAGGGATGGGTTGTTAAAAAATAACGGTTCAATGGGCGGGGAGCTTTCGGGCCATTATTGTTTTAAAGATAATTTTTACTTAGATTCTGGCACGATAGCCTTTTTGGTTTTGCTGCAGGTAATTTCAGAGGGCAATAAAAAAGTTTCAGAATTAGCCGCCGAATTATCTCCTTATGCAAAATCTTCTGAAATTAATTTTGAGGTAAAAAATAAAGATGAGATTTTAAATAAAATAAAAGAAAAATATTCAGATGGAAAACAAGACTTCTTAGATGGCGTTACTGTTGAATACGCCGATTGGTGGTTTAATGTTAGGGCATCAAACACAGAGCCACTTTTAAGGCTCACAATTGAAGCTGAAAGCCCGGTACTGCTAGATATAAAGCAAAAAGAGCTAACAGAATTTATTTTAAGCTAGCCCCATTTTTTCTCGGACCTCTTGCATTGTGGCCTCTGCTATTGTTTTAGCCCTTGCCTGCCCTTTTTTCAAAATTTCCTGCACATAAATTTCTCTTGAAAGAAGTTCTTTTTGTTTTCTGCGGAAGGGCTCTAAATATTCAATTACAACTTTTGCCAAAGATTTTTTAAAGTCTCCGTATCCTTTTCCTTTAAATTGTTTTTCAATTGCAGAAATTGGTTTATCTTTCAGCAAACTGTAAATAGTTAAAAGATTTGAAATGCCCGGTTTTTTTGTGATGTTGAAAATTACGCCCTTTCCGGAATCTGTTTGCGCAGACATTATTTTTCTCTCAATATCTTCTTCAGAATCAAATAACGAAATATAGCTTTTTGAATCGTCAGATTTCGACATTTTCTTTTTTGGATCGGTCAAACTCATTATTTTTGCTCCAAATTCTGACATCATTTCTTTTGGCTCTGGAAATATTTTTTCAAATTTATTATTGAATTTTTTTGCCAGCATTCTTGTCAGCTCAACATGTTGTTCTTGGTCTTTGCCGACTGGCACTGCTTCTGCTTTGTAGAGCAAAATGTCAGCTGCCATTAAAACCGGATAATCTAAAAGTCCGGCATTGATATTGTCTTTGAATTTTTTTGATTTGTCTTTGTACTGGGTCATTCTTTCAAGTTCTCCAACCGGGCAAATAGTATTTAAAAGCCAGGCCAGTTCCACATGTTCTTTGACTTGCGACTGCACAAAAATAATTGCCTTTTCTGGGTCCAATCCGGCGGCAATATAACAAATAAGTTTTTCTTTAATTTTTTCCTGCATTTCTTTCGGGTCGTAAGGGACTGTGAGCGCGTGAAGGTCTGCAACAAAAAACACGCATTCATTTTCTTCCTGCAATGAAATCCATTGTTTAATTGCGCCCAAATAATTTCCTATATGAATTTGTCCTGTTGGCTGTATGCCAGATACAATTCTCATGTTTTTATTTTTAACGTGGCGATTAATTTTTAATTTTAAACTTCTATTACGACTGGTAGGATCATTG
>JBBTVU010000024.1:0-1899 GCA_038063115.1 Patescibacteria group bacterium
TCTTTATAAATCTGTAAATCTTTTCAAATAATTGGTCTCTTTTCTTGTGCGACATAATCATGTGGGATTTTCCGGGAAACCAATATATTCTTTTAAATTCAGACCTTACCTGCTCATAAATATGCGTGGCGCTTTTAAACTTTACTACATTGTCAGAATCTGATTGCCCCACAAAAATTGGAATTTTTATCTTATCTAAATTGGGAATAGTTTCGTTTCTTATAAAATTAAAAAAGTCGCGCAGGCTTTTAGTTGGCATAATTGGATATGTGACTTCATCGTCAAAATCTGTATAGTCTGTTCTGTAAATACGGCGAGGCTTTCTATAATATTTTTGAATAAACCCGTATGTATAAAGTCGGCACAAAATCCATTTTTGCCAGCGCAAAAAGATCGGCGCGCCCAAAGAAACTATGGCAATGGGCTCGTTGTTAAATTCTTTTACCAGCCAAAACCCAAGGTTTGAACCAAATGAATTGCCAATTATAAAAATTTCAGGGCAAATTTTATTTAGTTTTAAATAGCCGTCTTTTACCGATTTTTTCCAATCTTCTGGAGTAGTCTTTTCTAAATCTTTGGGGCTTGTTCCATGGCCGGCAATTATTGGGGCCAAAACAGAAAATCCTTTGCCCGCCAAAAAATCAGCCAATTCTTTAAACTGGTCTGGAGTGCTGGTAAATCCGTGAATCATTAATATGCCTATTTTTGATTTTTTATTTATAAAAATTGGCTCTGTTTTCATATTATGAAAGCCTGCTAATTACAAATATAAAAATAACTCCTAAAACTGAAAGCGCAATTGTTTTATACGAACTGTGCTTGCTGTGAGCTTCGGGCAAAATATCTGAAGCTCCAATGTATAAAAGAAATCCGGCAAAAAATCCTAAATATAAAACGAGAAAATAATTTGGAATTACAAAAAATAAAGTTGATAAAACTCCCAATATTGGAGCTATGGCATGCAAAAGTAAAAATAATTTTGCCTTTTTGATTGTGTTTTTATTGGCAAGCATCAAAGCAACATCGTTCATTCCGTCTGTAAAACTGTGGGCAATGACTGCTATGGCAATAAAAATTCCAATTGCCGGGTTTATTTGAAAACCTATTCCAATGCCAACTCCGTCTAAAAAACTGTGTCCGGACAAAGCAAGCGCAGAAAGAATTCCTACATGAGGGTGCTTGTGGTCGGCATATTGGTCTTCGTGAGCATGGTGTATGACAATTGATTTTTCAAAAATGTGAAAAAGAAAAAATCCTATAACAAGGGCAATCATCGGGCCAAGGGGGTCAAAGCCGTTAATTTTTACCTGCTCTATAATTTCTGGAAATATGTCAAAACTCACCACCCCCATTAAAACTCCGGCAGAAAACCCCATAATGAGGTGCATGTTTTTTTTAAATTTAATGGAAAACAGCCCGCCCAATAAGGTTGAAAAGAATGTGGCAATTGCAAAAATAAAAGCTGCCAGAGAAAACATAAAATTTATTTAGAATTGTTTATAAGAAAATTATACTAATTTAATTTTTTCATTTTGATTCTTATTTTTTCTTTTTCGCAGAATTTCTCTAAGCGCAAAGGCTAATAAAATTAACAATAAAATAATAAACAGCCAAAAAATATTTGTTTTGAACCATGCGCCAGAACTTCCTACCGATGCTAAAAACGGATTTGGTTTAATTTCTGGCGGAGGCGCTGGTACAAACACAGGAACTGGCTCTGCAACAGCCAGTTGCTCAGGCGGTTTTTCAACAACAGTTGTTACCGCCGGCTCTATTTTGACCGGAGCAGTAATTTGCGGAGGCGAATTTTCTACAACTATTGCCAATACGGAAGTGGGCGCCACAACTACAACTGGGGCTACAACTGAGGCTGAGGCTGGGGCTGGGGCTGAGGCTGGG
>JBBTVU010000025.1:0-1854 GCA_038063115.1 Patescibacteria group bacterium
CGCCTTGCGGCACAGGCACCTCAAGCCTGCATGGCTACCATTACATCACCCGCGCTAATTTTATTTTTTTTCCGGCACTGTCTGTTCTGTTGGCTCCTCTCCCGTCTCAATATCCGAAGGATTTTGGTCGGGTTCTGCGATGGCTGTTGCAAACTCTTTCTTTTTTAACCTTGCTTTTTTGCCTTTTGCAGTTCTCAAATAATAAAGCTTTGCCCTTCTTACTTTTGCTCTTTTTACAACCTCTATTTTAGCAATTGCAGGTGAATAAATTGGAAAGACTCTTTCTACCCCAACTCCATCAACAACCTTCCTTACTGTTATTGTAGCAGAAATTCCTTTTCCGTGCTTGCGAGCAATAACTATGCCTTCAAAAATCTGAATTCTTTCTTTAGCTCCCTCTTTTATTTTTTGGTGAACTTTAATAGCATCGCCAGGCTTGATATCCGGCATTTTTGTAATTTGCAACTTATTAAACTGATCCATTAATTTTGACATAAATTTAGCTTATTTTTTAGCGTAGCGATAAATTTTTTAATATGTTATTTAATTCTTCTGGCAGTTCTGATTTAAATTCTTTTATTTTTCCGCTTGGCAATTTTATTTTTAAATATCCTGCGTGTAAAAATTGTCTGGTTAATCCTTCTGGCACAGGAGAATTTTTAAAGCTATATAATTTATCTCCTGCAATTGGGTGGTGGATATAAGACAAATGGCACCTTATCTGGTGTTTTCTTCCTGTTTTTATTTTGACTTCAAGCAATGTAAATTCGCTTGAAGCCACCCCGCGAAGCCTTGGCGAAGTGGGGCTTTCACTATATCTTCTAACAACCCTATACTCTGTAATTGCCTGCCTGCCGGCAGGCAGGCTTCTCTGATTTTCAGGAATTGCTACTTGTTTTCTGAAATCACTGGGCGAACGGCCAATTAAAGTCTTTATTTCCCCAGAATCTGCTTTTATATTCCCCTCAACCAAACAAATATACTTCTTTTCTACCTCTCTATTTATAAACTGTTTTTGCAAAAAAATCAAGCTTTCTGTTGTTTTTGCTACCAATAAAATGCCCGAAGTGTCTTTGTCTAACCTATGCACCACCCCATATCTTGGGGGACTTCCGATGTCCCCCAATTTCGGATATTTCTCTATCAAATAGTTTATCAAAGTTTTTTCTCTAATATTTCCCTCTGGGAACACAATCAATCCCGCCGGTTTATCAACAACCAGCACATTTTCATCTTCATAGATGATTTTTATATTATTAAGCATTTTCCCAGTTATTATTGGAAATGCCGGCTTGTCTTAAAATTTCCACAACAAGTTCTTTTGAAATATCACCACGATGAGGATTGGGAATGTGAACCTTTAATTCTTTTTTGGTCATAAACAAATGACGGCCGCCTGAGTAGGGGCCATCAAATCCAAGCTGTTTAAATTTCTGGACTAATTTTCTCCAAGAGATATTTTTAGGCATGACGGCACCCGATTTTAATCTCAAAATTAGGAATTTTTTCTCTTGCCTGAATTTTCAAAAGAAACCAATCTTCTAAAACTTCTCTTAATTCTTGCCGACAATCTTCCAGATTTTTAGCATTAGCCCAGACCCCTTGCACGCTTCGAATTTCGCCAAAATAACTTCCATCTTTAAGGATTTTATATCTCGCTAACTTTAATTTTTTTTCAATAAATTCATTAAACATATTTTTAAACTTACAATTTAAGATTATCACATTCCCGCCGGCTTATCAACCACCAAAACATCCCCATCTTCATAAATTATTTTTCCCATATTTATTATTAAACTTGTGGGCGGTAAAGGACTCGAACCTATAACATCCTACACGTCAAGTAGGCGCTCT
>JBBTVU010000026.1:0-6779 GCA_038063115.1 Patescibacteria group bacterium
CAAACACCTTGGCAAATTTTTCAATTTTTCAAGCCCAATCAACTTTTTTATAGGAATTTTAGAGTTAATTTCTGAAGTTGCAAAAATTATTTCATTGTCTTTCCGGTTATTCGGAAATGTATTTGCAGGCGAAGTTTTGCTGACAATTATTTCATTTTTGGCGCCGTACTTTATCCCTTTGCCGTTTTTGTTTTTGGAAATTTTTGTCGGCGCGATACAAGCTTTTATTTTTGCAACGATTACGTTGGTTTCAATTTCACTTCACACAGCAGAGCACGGAGAACATTAATTTTTTAATTTTTTAATTATTAATTTTATAAATAATTTCTTAATTTCTTAATTTTTTAAAACTTATTCATTATTTTAAAAATTTAAAAATTGGAAATTAAAAATTTCACCATGGATGCAGAATCAATAAAAGCGTTAGCAGTGGCAGGAACAATTGTGCTGGGAGCAATATTTCCCGCAGTTTCTATTGGATGGATAGGCTCGTCTGCCCTAAAAGCAATTGGCAGAAATCCAGAGGCCGCATCAAAAGTGCAAACAATGGCAATTTTAGCAATTGCATTTGCCGAAGCTATTGCTATTTACGCGTTAGTTATTGCCTTGATATTAAAATTCGTTGCATAATTTCGCGCGGCAATCAAATTTTTCTCCGGCCGAATATTGCATATTGGCCTGCGAAAAATTCATTGCCTCGCTTGTAATATGAACGCACTCCTAGAACAGCTTGGGATAGATTGGAAGCTTTTTTTAAGCCAAGCGGTTAATTTTTTTATTCTTTTAGTTATACTTAGAGCTTTTGTTTATAAGCCCTTAATTTCGATTATAGAAAAAAGAAATAAAAAAATAAGAGAAGGCCTAGAAAAAGCCGAAGAGGCTGACATAAGGTTAAAAGAAGTAGATAATATTTCTAAAGAAAAAATAAAAGACGCGCAGCTCGAAAGTATTGGCATTATTAAAAACACAGAGGCCCAGGCAAAGGTTTTGGCTGTTAATCTGCAAAAAAAAGCAGAAGAGCGCCAGGAAGAGTTGTTAAAACAAATTGAAGCCAGCCATAAAAAACAGCAAGAAGAAGTAAAAACAGCCGTGTTGAAAGAAGCCGCAAACTTGGTCAGAAAAGCTATTGTTAAAACAGTAGAATTAAATCCAGACCAAATAGACGAGGCGTTAATTAAAAAAGCGGTTTCACAGGTAAAAAATGAAAAGTAATAAGTAGTACTACCACGCTACTGCGCGTAGTAGTATAGTAGTGTCATTCCCGCGAAAGCGGGAATCCAGTTCTATGGTTCAGTGCACGGAACTGCCCAGATTTCCATTTAAAATAATAATGTCAAGTAAAAATAAAGCAAAATTATATGCGCAGACACTGGTGGGTTTTGACACGGCCTGTGGTTTTGATATACTTAAATTGCTAATCTCACCGCGTTCTCGGCTTTGCCGGGACCGCGGTTTTATTTTTTATGGCAGATAAAAGGGCAATAATTTTTATAGACGGTTCCAATTTTTATTTTAGAATGAAAGACCTGACCAAAAACAGCAAAGGAAAAAATATTTTGATTAATTTTGATTTTAAAAGATTTTTTGAAGAATTGTTGGAAAAAGATAAATTGATGGAAACACGATATTATGTGGGCGCCGTGAAAAGAGAAAACAATAATCCAAAAAGCGAAGAATTATATGCCAATCAGCAAAAATTATTTGCAAGTTTGCAGCAGAAAAATATTTTTATAGTTTTGGGAAGCATAATCCGTCACCCCGATAGAACTTATCATGAAAAAGGCGTTGATGTGCGGCTGGCGGTGGAAATAATAAGATTTGCCAGAGAGAATAAATACGACATTGCTTATTTGATTAGTTCGGACACGGATTTGGTGCCGGCAGTTGAAGAAGTTCGGGCGTTTGGTCATTCGGATTGTCTAAGGCGGCGAATAATGTTATATTGTTAAGGATAGAAGAAATAGAAAAGTTTTTAAAACATGAACCAGAATAAAATAAAATTATATGCAAGGGCGCTGGTTGAGGCTGTTTTAAAGCCGGAAGCAGATGAAAGCAAAATAAAAGATAATTTTATAAAATTTTTGCAAAAAAACGGAGATATGAGCAAAGCAGGCCAGATTGTTTCTTTAGCTAAAAAAATATTTATTAAAAAAACCGGAAGAAGGCAATTGACAATTGAATCTGCCAGAAAAATAAAAGCGAAACAAAAAGAATTGGTTGAGTCAATTTTGCGCAAAGGAGATATTGTTGATGAAAAAATAAATAAAGATTTGTTGGCAGGGATAAAAATAATAATTGACGGCGAAAAACAGTTTGACGCCTCAATGCAAAAAAAATTACAAAACATTTTCTAAGTCGCTTGGCAGTAAACTTTTTTCGGCTATGAGTCACTTCGTGTACACAGGCCTTCAAAAAGTTCATTGCCTTGCTTATTTAAACCATTATGTCATACGAAATTTTAGACAAAATAAAACAGGCCATAGAGGGTTATAAAGAAAAGCCTGAGTGGGAAGAAATTGGCCAAGTAATTGAAGTGGGAGACGGCATATTAAAAATATCAGGTCTTTCTAATGCGCAGTCGCAGGAGGTTTTGGTGGTGGAGACGAACAACCCTTCGGCTCACTCCGCTCGCTCAGGGCAAATTCAAGCTGTCGCATTGAATTTGGAAGAAGATTCTGTGGGAGCTTTGGTTTTGGGCGATGCAAACTCAATAAAAGCCGGAGACACTGTAAAAAGAACAAAGCAATTGCTTTCAATTGCAGTTGGCGAACAGTTGTTGGGCAGAGTTGTTGACCCGTTGGGAAATCCAATTGACGGCAAGGGGCCAATTTTTAGTGAGAAAGACAAACCTCAATTTAATTTTTTGGAAAATAACGCGCCGAATGTCTTAGCCCGCGAATCGGTAAACTCTCCTTTGCACACAGGCATTAAGGCAATTGACAGTATGATACCAATCGGCAGAGGCCAGAGAGAGCTTATAATTGGCGACAGGCAAACCGGAAAAACAGCCATTGTTTTGGATACTATTATAAATCAAAAAACCGATCGAAGTCGGGCGTCGAACGAAACTCCGCCTGTTTGCATTTATGTTGCAATTGGACAAAAAGAAAGCAAAGTTGCCAAAATTGTTGAAATTTTAAAAAACGCAGGAGCGCTTGATTATACTATTGTTGTTTCAGCTTCGGCTTCAAGCCCTGCGGCATTTTGGTATTTGGCTCCTTTTGCAGGTTGTGCCATTGGAGAATATTTTAGAGATAAAGGAAAAGACGCAGTTGTAATTTATGACGACCTGTCAAAGCACGCGTGGTCTTACAGACAAATTTCTTTATTGCTGCGCAGACCGCCAGGAAGGGAAGCATATCCCGGAGATGTGTTTTATTTACACTCAAGATTGCTTGAAAGAGCTGCAAAATTATCAAAAGAAAAAGGTGGAGGCAGTTTAACTGCTTTACCAATTATTGAAACTCAGTTGGGAGATGTTACAGCCTACATTCCTACAAATGTAATTTCAATTACAGACGGACAAATTTATTTGGAGAGCGATTTGTTTTATCAAGGCACAAGGCCCGCTGTTAATGTGGGTTTGTCGGTTTCTCGCGTGGGTTCCTCTGCGCAAACTAAAGCCATGAAAAAAGTTGCCGGAAAATTAAGGCTTGAGTTGGCGCAATTTCGCGAATTGCAGACTTTCGTTCAGTTCGCCAGCGATGTTGATGAAACAACAAAACAAAGAATTAACAAAGGCAGAATTATTACGGAAATTTTAAAGCAATCAGACTTGGCTCCAATAAGTTTTGAAAAACAGGTTTTGGTTTTATACGCCGCACTGAACGATTATTTTTCAAAATTTGAGCCTTCGCAAATGCAGGAAATTGAAAAAAAATATTTGGAATATTTTGAAAATTTGCATAAAGACTTACTTGAAAAACTAAAAACAGAGAGACAAATTACAGATGAAACCGAAAACGAAATTAAGAATGTAATACAATCGTTCATCGAAAGCGTTGGATAAAAAGAGCATACCCGCCTGAATGCGAAGCTTTTGACGGGTTATAAGTTTATTTATAGAAAGCCAAGAAATATAGCAATACTACAAATTGAACGGCCGTCAGATTTGTAGTATTAAAGTTTTTGCAAAAAAAGTTTTTGCAAAAAAAAATCCCAACACGATGTGTCGGGGAGCAGTTTCGCAAACGACTTGTTCGGGTCCATGGTAAAGGTTTGTTCACCGGCGGGATTGTTCGAGGGTTTTTACTCGATAGCCCGGAAAACCGTCCATCGTGATCGGTTCAAGTGTATTACCCTCGGTTTGGCATTCGAGTCCACCTTCTGTGCCAGAGTGCTTTCTGATTCGTAAGACTGCATCCGAGCTGAGGTCTTCGACAACGATTCCTCCTAAGGGCGTCCAGAGGACTCGAACTCCTTCGCCCTCGTAAAGGATCGGGTCGCCCTCTTCATTTTTTGCGCAATTAGCGAATTTGTCTGGTTCCATGATAGTCTCCTTGCTACTTTAAGGCAGTAGTAACCTATGTGAGTGGAAAGAACATTTTTTATCCTAATATTTAATTATACACCCATTAAGTAAGTTTGTCAAGTATTTATGGAAAGTCCGCAGAATTTAAATAAAGTGAAAATATATATTGACGGAGCGAACATATTTTACACCCAGAAAAGATTGGGCTGGTTTATTGATTGGGCAAAAGTAAAAAATCTTGTTGAAACGGAAAAAGAAGTTGTTGAATGGAGATATTATGTTGGCGCAAAGGATGGAGACGAGAAAATGTTGAAGTATCTGAGATATCTGAATCACATCGGTTTTAATATGACAACCAAGCCATTGAAAAAGATTAAAGTCAGCAAGGACGAAATTTTTCCTCAGACCGAAAAAGGAGGGTTTATTTACAAAGCAAATTTTGACGTGGAAATGACAGCAGATATTTTACTGGACAAATCAGAACTGGACGAAATAATAATTTTCAGCGGAGACAGTGATTTTAAATATCTGGTTAAAAAGTTAAAAGATGCCGGAATTAAAACGACTATTTATTCGTCCAGAAAAACAATATCATGGGAATTGAAATTGGAAAGTTCAAAAATTATTTATTTTGAAGACATAAAAGATAAAATATTGAGGCAATAAAAAACCCGCCCTAGCTTTCGCTAGAGCGGTTCTGTTAAACTAAATTAAGTATAGCAGAATAAAACGCCTTGTCAAGGACATAAAAATGGAGTTACCACAAAACATAAAAAAAAGACTAAAGAGTGTTAATAACATTGGCCAGATAACCAAGGCAATGGAGCTGGTTTCGGCTACAAAAATGAGAAAAAGCCAGCAGATTGCGCTGGACTCAAGACCATATGGTTTTGCAGCTTTGGAACTTTTGGCAAATGTTTCAGTTTTAGAAGATTTAAATAAGTGGAATATTCCGCTGTTTGAGGTGAGAAAACAAATTAAGCGCGTTTTGTTTGTTGTGGTTGCTTCAGACAAAGGTTTGGCTGGCGCATTTAACAGCTCGGTTTTTAAAAAATTTGAAACGCATTTAAGAGCAGAAAGGGAAGAATGGAAAAAGGAAGAGCATTTGTATTTGCCCGTTGGAGAAAAAGCCAACGCATATTTATCAAAAAAGAATTTTAAAATAGTGAAAAAATTTACACAGGTTGGCGACTATGTTACTCCAGAACAAGTAAGGCCAATTACAGATTTTATTGTGGGGGGATATTTGCCTGCCCGCGCAGGCGGTGAAAAAAAGTGGGACAGGGTGGTTATTATTTCAACGCATTTTAGAAGCGCATTAAAACAAGAGCCGCATGTAAGGCGAGTTTTGCCAATTGATTTTGACCATGTTGCAGACACAATAAAAGAAATTATTCCAGAGCGCGGAAAGTTCGCCGATTTAATAAAAGAACATCATATAAGTTTTATACCCGACAAAGCAAAGTTAAAAGAGTATACCATTGAACCCGGGCACCCGAAGGGTCGAGAAAAAGTTTTAGAAAAATTAGCAGAACATTTATTTTTTATGCAGGTTTACCACTTAATTTTAGAAGCAAATGCAAGCGAACATTCAGCAAGAAGAATGGCAATGAAAACGGCAAGTGACAACGCAAGCGACTTGGGAGAAAAATTAAATTTACAATATAACAAATCGCGTCAATCAAAAATTACAACAGAAATTGCGGAAATTTCCGCGGGAGCTGAAGCCCAATCCTGAAATTTTTAATTTCCAATTTTTCAATTTTTAAAATAACGCTTAAACGTTTAAATTTTAAAAAATTAAGGAATTGGAAAATTATTTATAAAATTTAAAATTTAAAAATTATGTTAAAAGGAAAAATATTACAAATTATTGGGCCGGTGGTGGATGTGGAGTTTGAACAAGGCGCAAAATTGCCGGGGATATACAACGCATTGCGAGTTGAGCGGCCCCACTTCGCTGAAGCTTCGCGGGGCGAGAATAACTTCGTAATTCTCGAGGTGGTAAAACACTTAGACGCAACCAAAGTAAAAGCAATTTCCATGCACTCAACAGACGGCTTGAAAAGAGGAGAAGAGGTGGAAGATACCGGAAAAATGATTGAAGTGCCCGTTGGTCCAGAGGTGTTAGGAAATTTATTTAATGTGCTGGGACAAGTTATAGGTGTCGGACACCTAGAGAATAAGAAGTTTAAAAAACATTGGCCAATTCACAGGCCTTCTCCAGCTTTTACAGCACAGGCAACCAAAGCGGAAGTTTTTGAAACAGGAATTAAAGTTGTTGATTTGATTGCTCCATTTATTAAAG
>JBBTVU010000027.1:0-1899 GCA_038063115.1 Patescibacteria group bacterium
TTATGCTGAACCAAAAATTATTTCTTATGTTTCAAAAAATTGTTTTTGGCCTGCTCCCAAAGTAGATTCTGCCATAATCAAAATCACCCCGAGCAAATTGCGGGGTCCGACCCCGCAATTTGCTAGCCTGTTTTTTAAAATAGTCAGAGCCGGTTTTTCCCAACCCAGAAAACAACTGGCAGGCAATTTACTTGCCCTGAGCCGAGCCGAAGGATCAAAATCGCTGAAATTAAGCAAAAAAGAAGTGGAAGAATGGCTGAAAAAAAACGGCGTTAACCCAACCCAGCGCGCCGAAACGCTATCTATTGAAGACTGGAAAAACCTCTCCAATAACTTCCCGGTCTAAGCCGGGCTTAGACCCAAAAATTATGCCAATAAGAAAAGTACAATTTACGCCTGGAGAATTTTACCACGCTTTTAATCGTGGAAATGGAAGACAAAATATATTTAACAGCGACAGAGACCGATATAGGTTTCTACAGGCGATTTATCTTTCTAATTTTAGTAAAACAAAACTGAATATAGGCTTTTTAGAAAGACATAAAAATGAATATACTTTGGCTGATATAGAAAAAATTACAAAAGAAAATAAAATCCTCCGAGATCCTTTAGTTAAAATCTGCGCAGATTGTTTAATGCCTAACCATTTTCATTTTTTATTGCAAGAATTAGAAGAAAATGGCATCACAAAATTTATGCAAAGGCTGGGCACTAGCTATGCAAAATATTTTGTTACAAAATATGATCGTCCTGGAAGTTTATTTCAAGGACGGTTTAAGGCGGTACATGTAAAAACAGACGAACAATTGCAATACTTGATAGCTTATATTAATGCCATTAACCCTGCACAACTCGCCGAGCCACAATTAAAAAACGATGGCATCAAAAATTTTAAAAGAGTCTGGGAAAAAGTTGATAGCTATAAGTGGAGCACTCATTTTGAATTTACAAATAAAAGGGAATCTATCCTCGTTGACAAGGGATTATTAAAAAAGTTTTTTCCAACCACAAGGTCTTATTACGATTTTATAAAAAATATATTACGCGGAAAAGAAAACAGAATATGGGCATCAATAGATAATCTAACTCTTGAATAAAATTTAGGCGGGTCTAAGCCCGGCTTAGACCCGCCGGCTTAGACCAAAAAATTTCAAGCCTTAAAACAAAACAAGACCCACATTTTAAAAAGCCTAAACTATTTTGACGATGCCGACAAAGAGGCAAGCCTAAAAATGATTAAGAGCGTTCAATGGAAAGGAGTAAAATCATTTTTTCAACAGGAAGTCAAAAGAATAAGCAATAAAACTTTTTATTCTAAATAAAATCTTTTCCCCAGTTCCGCAAAGCGGAACTGGGGAACTTTTTATATTTCTGCCGACAGACAGGTGTGGATAACTCTTGACTATTTCAAAAATTTTAGAGGGTGTATAATAAAAGAATTTATCTTTTGATTATGTCTAACTTTTTCTCTTCACTTTTAAAACTAAAAAATGTCTGAAGAAAAAAACAATTTTGCATATATTGACGGAGCGAACTTGTATAAAGGAATAATCAGCTCTGGATGGAATATTGATTTTAAGAAATTTAGAAAATGGCTACTTGATAAACATCACGTTTCAAGGGCATACTACTTTATTGGTATGATTCCCGAACAGAAATTTTTATATGTCTCCCTGCAAAAAGCTGGCTTTACTTTAATTTTTAAAGAAGTTATTTATGAGGCAAGTGGAAAGCCAAAAGGGGATTGTGATGCCAATTTAGTTTTACAATCTGCTATTGATGCTTTTGAAAATAATTGCGACAAACAAATTTTGGTTTCTAGTGATGGCGATTATGCAAGTTTGGTTAAGTTTTTAATTTTAAAGAAAAAAATTAAAATAATTTTAGCACCGAGAACCA
>JBBTVU010000028.1:0-1640 GCA_038063115.1 Patescibacteria group bacterium
CTATTTTATAAAATCAAAAAATAATATTTTTTTGACTTTTATTCTTTTTTCAAAAAAATAACATTATTATTATTATTATTATTATTAAAAATAAATAATGCTAAAAAAAATATTTCCTTCAATCTTTATTTTAATTTTTATTAGTATATTTTCATACTGTTATTCTTGAGAATATATAGATTTTTATAATTTTTAATCTAGAACCGCATTGCAAAAGCGCGGTTTTTCGTATAAGATAACAGAATAACTATATGTCAATTTTTAGCAAAATATTCGGCGATCCGAATGAAAAATATATTGCCGGTTTAAAGCCTATTGTTGAAAAAATAAATTCTTTTGAACCAGAATTTCAGAAATTATCAGCAGAGCAATTAAAAGAAAAAACGAGCGAGCTAAAAGTGAAGCTCGCCCGCAACAATGCCGCAGCTTTGGGCGGGCTGGATGATATTCTTCCGGAGGCTTTTGCGTTAGTTCGCGAGGTTGCAAAAAGAACTTTAAACCAGCGCCATTTTGATGCGCAGCTGATTGGCGGAATTGTTCTGCACCAAGGCAAGATTGCCGAGATGCGCACTGGCGAAGGTAAAACTTTATCAGCAACGCTGCCAGCGTATCTTAACGCTCTGGGAGGCCTTGGGGTGCATATTGTAACTGTAAACGACTATTTGGCCAAAAGGGATATGGTTTGGATGGGGCAGATATACAACCTACTTGGACTTTCTGTGGGGTGTATTGTCAATGAAAGTGGTTATATTTATGATGAGAGCTATAGAAATCCGAAACTCGAAACTCGAAACTCGAAATTCGACGAAGAACGCGATGTAGTGGGAGGGTTTAAAGTGGTGCAGGAGTTTTTAAAACCCTGTTCAAGAAAAGAAGCGTATGCAGCTGATATAACTTATGGTACAAACCATGAATTTGGCTTTGATTATTTAAGGGACAATATGGTTTATGAATTGCCCCAACAGGTCCAGCGCGGATTTAATTTTTGCATTGTCGACGAGGTTGACTCAATTTTAATTGACGAGGCGCGCGTTCCCTTAATTATTTCAGGCCAAGAAGAAGAGGCTACAGAAAAATATTATCAATTTGCAAAAGTTGTGGCTCCACTGCAGGCCCTTTCGGCGGGCTCAGGGCAGGCAGATTATACTGTTGATGAAAAAATGAAAGCAGTCAATTTTACTGAATCTGGGCAAAACAAGATTGTTAAAACTTTGGGGTCAGACCCGTGGATAGACAACGATATAACAATAACCCATCAATTAGAATCGGCGTTGAAGGCTAAAGTTCTGTTTTTAAAAGATAGAGATTATGTTGTAAAAGGCGGAGAGATAATGATTATAGATGAATTTACTGGCAGAATGTTGCCGGGTAGAAGATGGTCTGCTGGATTGCACCAGGCAGTTGAGGCAAAAGAAAATTTAAAAGTGAAACCAGAATCTTTGACCTTGGCAACAATTACTTTTCAAAATTATTTCAGGCTTTATAAAAAAATATCGGGCATGACGGGAACAGCTTTGACTTCGGCTGAAGAATTGGACAAGGTTTATAAATTGGAAGTGGCTGTAATTCCAACCAACAAGCCAATGGTAAGAAAAGACCTGCCAGACAAAGTTTTTAAAACAGAAGCTGGAAAATTTTCA
>JBBTVU010000029.1:0-5011 GCA_038063115.1 Patescibacteria group bacterium
AAATGGTATTGCAGAACATTTTATAAAGACGTTCCAACCTTAAAAGCCGAACAATATGCAAATCCGGGACAAGAAGTATTTACAGTAGGCATTGCGCCAATTAAATAATAAATCCGTGGAAATAATATATCCTAATTTACCTTTTTATCCTGCAATTGACAGCACCAGCACATTACCCCAATTTATAGCTTATTGGTTTGGTTTTGCAATAACAATAGCAATTGCAATTGCTGTAATCTCTTTAATTATTGCCGGCATACAACTAATGACATCTGCCGGCAACACCGGAGCAACTAGTGAAGCAAAGGACAAAATAAAAGGGGCTACTTTAGGATTAGTTTTATTGCTTTCATCTTTTTTAATTCTGCGGACAATAAATCCCGTTTTAGTGACTCCGTCTTTAACTTCATTGGGAGAGGTTCCTGGAGTTTTTTATACAAATGGAACAGACGATAAGCCTGCTCCAATTTCAGAATCAAATACCGCAAACATTCCCCAGGGTTATTCAACAATAATTTATAAGTGCGCCGTAGGGGCCTATTCTCCAAATCTTTATATATGGAAATTTCCAAAAACAAATTTTAGAGGAAATGATGACAAATATGAGGGCGTAGTTACAGCAGAAAAAAAATGCGGAGAAAAAGAACCTGTTGGGGAGGCTGGCTCTTTTAGAATGGCTTTTAAAACTCCTGGAATTTATTATTTTTTGGGAGATAATTGCCAAGGATATATGTCGGGGCCTAATTTATCAGACCAAGATACAACAGAACCTTTTAGGGCTAATATAAAGCAGGGCGAAACAGTGCCAACTGGCAACATAAGATCAATAAAAGTTGTTAATGATAAAGCAAGCAGCGCTTATTTTGGAATTATTTTTCACCAGCAAAGCGGGGTTGAAAAAAGCGGGTTATGTGATATTCCCCGCCTATCTGATAAGGATGAAGAGTGTCTACAAATATACGACAGCTCAAATAATAAATATATGCAAACCAATGCGGCAACTATTTTTCAATGGAGTAAAAGTCCAATATATTCTGGCACTGGCATAGATTTTTACAGCGATCCTTACGGCTGGGCTGCTGGATCTGGATCTGGTTATTATACAATTTTAAAGAGCCAATTAGCGCCGGGGGTTTCTGTAAAAAATACCGGTGAAATGACGTTTAGCTACCAAGGCATAAAAGGCGCCTTATCTCAAAACTGCCAAAGCAAGCCGTCTTGCAGCCAAGCAAAATATGGCCAGGAATGCTGCCCCTGCAAAACCCTGCAAAACTGCCTCGGCTCAATGAAGGTAAGGGGAAAATATTTAATTGCTCTTTACTCAGCTGCTTCTATTTCTTCTGGACTATCTTGCCAAATATTTTATAAAGACGTTCCAAATTTTAAGGTAACTGAGATTTCTATAAAACAAGGCAGTGTAAATTATGTAAATATAATACCATTAAAATGACGCGGCTAAATAAAACTTTTGCGTTTTTTTTATTAATTGTTTGCTACAGCTTATTTTTGCATATACATTTTGGTCATGCAGCCACCCTTGAGGTTGATTACCCTGAAATTAGCAATTATGACCCAAACTTAGATACACAGCTTCAATTGCCTCAATATTTAAAATACGTTTTTGATTTTGGAATTTTTATAGGATTTTTTGCTGTTTTATTTTCTTTAATTTGGGCGGGAGTTCTTTATTTATTATCTCCCATAATTCCAAACGCGATAGCGGACGCAAAAGACAAGGTTTCTGGGGCAATATCCGGGCTTTTAATTTTAGCTACTCTTTATTTAATTATAACGACGATAAATCCTGAATTAAAATTTTTTAGATTAAACCCGCTTGAACCAATTCCGCCACCACCTGCGCCAGAACAGCAGGCTGGAGTTTATTTATATAAATCAAATGATTGTTCGGGAGATCGGTTAATTCTTACAACAAGCTCAACGGACCTTGGCCAATCATTTAATAATCAGGTAAATTCTATAAATATTATTAATAACCCAAAACAAGATATTTACCACGTTGTTATACTTTATAATACAAATAATAACCGGGGCAGGTGCATGTATATGGTAAAGACTGGATGCCAACAGATACGCCAAAATAATTTTGGGGTCGTTTCTGCTTCTGTTTTTAGATATGATTTTTCGCCAAGCGGGAACGGCGTCTTTTTCTACGGCAGGGGGGGACATTGCAAAATTGATAACTCTAAAATAAAGGGTATTTTTGCGTCAAACTTAAGTGATTTATATCTTACCAATCTTTCTGACTGCGCCGACGATACGCTCCGTTGTGGAGATAAAAACTCCAAATGCACAACAGGGGGAGAAAATTGTATTTGCAAACAATGGACCCAAGACGGCAGTTGTGAAAAAGAACGTTATTGCCCAAATTTAGCAGGAGAAAATGTTTCTGGAATTAAATTAGACGGAAATTATATCGCAGTGCTTGTATATTTTGGCCCTCAAGACCCAGCAAGAACCGGTCCTTGGACTGACTGCCAGGCTTATCCTGTTCCAGACGATGTTAATAAAATTGGAGGAATAATAAAATGGGACGCCATTAGAAATAATAATTACGGGCGGCTTCCAAACTGGATGTTTATTCTGCCTGTAAAACAAAAATAGTTAATTTATTTTATTTAGGTTTTATTATGATATGCCTGTCTGGGCCTTCTCCTTGGCTTTCTGTAATAATATCTGTTCTTTGCGATAATTCTGTATGAATTATTCTTCTTTCATATGACGGCATTGGAAGAAGAATTTTTTCTTCTCTTGTTAGGGTAACTTCGTCTGCCAAGCTTTTTGCCAAATCCTTTAAATATTCTGTTTTTTTCTTTTTATAATCGTTTATATCCAAGTTTAAATAAAAAATTTTCTGCAGCTTTTTATTTAAAATGGTTTTTAATAGGCGCTGAATTTCAAAAAGAGTCTGGCCTTTTTCTCCTATTAAAATTTGCGGCTCTTCTAATTTGATATCTAAACTTACAATCTCATCTAAAAAGCCAACCTCTATGGCTATGGGGGCAATTGTCATTTTTTTAAAAAACTCTTCGGCTATTTTTTTAATTTTTTTATTGTCTTCTTGATTTGTCATATTAATCTTTTTTTTTGAGTATAAAATATTGCTGCGCTATAGAAAATATTCCGCTGACAATCCAGTAAAGCCCGATGGCTGAGGGCAGTCCTAAAAGTATAATTATCGTTAAAATCGGGAAAAAATAAACCATCTGGGTTTGCATTACTTTAGAAAAATCTGGGCCAGACCCTTTTTCCTTTATAGCGGCGGTTTTTGGAAGCATCATTTTTGTCTGAAAAAATTGCAGAATTCCGGCTAAAACGGCAAATACAATGTTTGGCTTAGACAGGTCTGTCAAACCCAAAAAATTAGTATTAATCGCAACGGGGTTTAAAACAAGTTTGTATAGGTTTTCTAACTCAGATGGATTAAATCCTTTCCAAAAAACGCTATAAAGAGCAATTAATATTGGAAGTTGTATAAAAGCTAAAAATAGTCCGCTAAAGGGATTAATTTTTTCTTTGCGATAAAGCTCTAAAGTTTCTTTAGCCAGTTTTTCTTTATCATCTTTATGTTTTTTTTGGATTTCTTGAATTTTTGGCTGTATTTTTTGAAGAACTTTTTGGGAATTAAGCGATTTTACCGCAAGAGGATATAATATAATCCTAATTAATATTGTCAAAATAATAATAGCTATTCCAAAGTCATGGCCTGGAATGTAGTTATACAGCAAAACTAGGGCGTTAAATAATGGACGATATAAAACGAGGTCAAAAATATTTATTATAAACTCAAACATTAAATTAAGCCCGATTTTTTAAGAGTATTTTCAATTTGTTTTTTTGTTTCTAAAAAGTTTTTCTTTTCTATCCCCGGCAGGGCTATAAAGACAATATCTATCCCTTTCTTTATATTTTTTATATTTGCCCTTGCTACTTCACCAAGCCTTCTTTTTACTTTATTTCTCATAACCGCTTTTTGTGAAACTTTTTTACTGATAACAAATCCAAAACGGCTTTCCGGTAAATTGTTTTTTATAAATTTCAGTATTAAAAACTCATTTTTAAAACTCTTACCCTTTGTAAAAATCACCTCAAAATCCTTTTTTTTCCTTACTCTATTTAATTTAGGAAGCATAATTAAACCGTTAACCTTGCCCTGCCTTTTGCTCTTCTTCTTTTAATCACTTTTCTGCCGTTTTTTGTCAATTTGCGCCTTAAAAATCCGTGAGTTCTTGCTCTTTTTTTCTTTTTTGGGCTATAAGTAAAGCTCATGTTGTATTAAAATTTTTAATTAGTATAATATACATAGTATAGCTTAAAAAGTTGCCGATTACAAGATATTTATAGTTATAAATATCTATTGTGCGTCTACATATAAACAGATACCACAAGTTATCCACAGTTTAATAACAGTTGTCATTGTTTTGTATTTGTTTGACAAAGGACAAAATAAAGTAAAAAATATAGTATAAACGTTTTATTTTAAACAAACTTTATGAATAATACAGAATTATGGCAATCGGTGTTGGCGCAAATGCAATTTCATATTTCTAAAGCCAACTTTGCGACATGGTTTCAAAATACCGAAATTATTTCAAAGGAAAATGAGAAAATAATAATTTCGGTGCCCAATGCTTTTTCAAAAGAGTGGCTGAGCAATAAATATAACAAGCTTATTTTAAAAACCCTGCATGAATTAGATGATTCAATAAAATATTTAGACTTTATTATAAGACCGCAATCTTTAAATAATGCCGCCAAGAAAGACCAGACAGAAAAAACAGAAATAGAACAGTTAAAATTTGACGAATTTAAAATAAATAAAGACACCAACCTTAATCCGCGCTATACGTTTGAAAGCTTTGTAGTAGGTTCTTTTAATGAATTAGCCCATGCAGCTGCCTTAGCTGTTTCCGATAACCCGGGACTCACATATAACCCCTTGTTTATTTACGGAGGCGTTGGTTTGGGTAAAACCCACCTTGTGCAAGCTATA
>JBBTVU010000030.1:0-2976 GCA_038063115.1 Patescibacteria group bacterium
TTTTTAAATAAAGATATTTTTGAGGAAGCAGGAGCCGGATTTTCTTGTTTTTCTGGCATCACTCTCTTTATTTTTACATCATCTGTCTGACCCCTGTTAAGAACATAAGACTGCTCTTTTTCTTGTTTCTTTTCTCTTGGAATTTCAGACCAGATAAATTGCAAGTATATAAATAAACCAACTAATAAAATTGCTCCAAATATAATATTAGTAACAAGCAGGCCAAAAAGGCCTACCAATAATTTTGCTAGTAAATAACCTGTCCATCCGCCAGATATTTGGGTTAAATCTTTTGCGGCTAAAATTCCAGCCACTCCCACAAGAGAAATAACAATAGCTAAAACCATTGCAAGGCTCCTGCCCTTTTTTTTTGATTTTAAAAATATCAAACCTGCAATAAATAAAAATAGAGGAATTGTATAAAGCGCTTTTCCAACTAAAAAATCGGAAGCGCTTATAAAAAATCTGCCGGCTGACCCCGCCTTATCAAAAAATGGAAAAGACAAAACCGTGATTAAGGTAAGTAAAAACATCAAAATTGCTTTCATCCAGCGTTTTGTCCAACTGGTAAAAAGCGAGCTTTTTAATTTCTCATCTCCCCCGCCGTTTTTCCCATTTTTATTATTTTTACCTTTCCAATTTTTATTTTTCTCCCTCGCCATTTTTATAAATTTTATTTATTTCGCGTGTCCCGTTCTACGGGATAAATTTAAAAGTGGAAATTATATTAACTTCCCAATTTGTTTAATGAATTTTTCAATATCGCCCAATCTATTTTGCAAAATATCGTACACTTTATCATAATCTACTTTGTCGTAATCATGGGCTATAAAATTTCTGAATCCTGCAAGTTTCACCATTTTCTCACTAAGTTCAATTGAAATAATTTTTTCTTCTTTCAAGATTTCGAAACTTTCCCTAATGGTTGTTGGTTTGCGGAAATTTCTTAACGAAATAAAAGCCTCTGCCGTGTCAATTGTTGCTTGCGAGACCAAATACAAATATCTTTCAACTGCTCCTCTTATATTCAAATCATTTTCAATTTCCTTTCGTAAATATTTTTTGAAATGTTGAAGTATGCCCAAATATTTTTTGACAGAGCTTATCTTGTTTTCAACTACGGAAAAATTTGTCATATAAATTTATGCTTTTGTTAAATTATGCCTCAGAAGCAAAGAGTGAAAATCAAAATATTCATTAAGGATTCTCGGCTCCACTAATACTTTAAACGGCTCTACTTCTAACATTAGCATTCCATCGGTAATAATGCTGTATTTTATTTCGGGTTCGTCAATATCATTCAAAATGCACAAATCAACATTGTCGGTTTTTAAAACCTTGGTGACTTCGCCTATAAGTTTCAGCCTTAGTTCAAGTCTTTTCTTTGCGTCTTTTTCATCTAAATATACAGCAAAATCGTAGTCGCTTAACGGTCCAATTTTGCCGGTCGCCCTTGAACCAAAAAGATATACAAGCTTTACTTCTGGATATCTTTCAAAAATTGGAGTTAAATTTTCTATTTCTCTTGGTATTTTTATTTTCATAAAAATGCTACTTTTTCCAGTTATTTTTATCCTTCGCCATAATTATATAATTTTATCACTTTTCAATTTGCGATGCAAATTTTACGCAGGACAAAAAAACAAACGCTTCAGATGTATCTGAAGCGTTCCGCGTGCTTTATTTTTTTGGGACAAAGCCGGTGCCTACCGGAATAAGTTTTCCAATAATTACGTTTTCTTTTAAGCCTTTTAGCTTATCTTCCTTTCCTTCTAAAGACGCCTTGATTAATACTCTTGATGTTTGCTGGAATGAAGCCGCCGACAAAAATGATTCTGAATTCAAGGCAACTTCTGAAATTCCCAACAAAATTTGAACTCCAATCGGAGGCTCTTTTTTGAGTTTTTTTAGTCTATCAACTTCCTCATTATAAACAGGCCCCTCAACAACTTCTCCTTTTACCCACTGACTATCGCCCTCTTCTTTTATTCTAAAACGCGAAAACATTTTTTGAATTATAACTTCAATATGTTTGTCGTGGATATCAACGCCCTGTGAAGCATAAATTCTCTGTACTTCTTTTAATATATATTTTTGGGTTATTTCCAAACCTGCTGATTTGTATAATTTTTTCAGATCCAGGCTTCCATCGCAAAGAGGCTGGTTTTCTTTTATTTCCTGGCCTTTTTCAACTAAAATTACAATTTTTCCGGGAATCTTATATTCCATTATATCCCCGCCTGCGCGGGCAGGTTTCTTTCCTGTCTTTTTGTTTTCGGGCCCGTCTTGACGCGAGGCAGGCTGGATTTTTACAATTCTATTTTCTTCGTCAATTTCTACAACTTTGCCGTCGATCAATGACATTACCGCCTCTCCTTTTGGAGCTCTGCATTCAAAGATTTCTTCAATTCTAGGCAAACCTTGCGTAATGTCGCCAGCTCCCACAATACCTCCTAAGTGGTGAGTTCTCAAGGTTAACTGGGTGCCAGGTTCTCCAATTGCTTGAGCAGCAACAATTCCAACTGCTTCTCCTAATTTTATTAATTGGTTTCTGCCCAAATCCCAGCCATAACATTTTTGGCATACACCCCTTGAATCTTTACAGCTTAATGGCGAACGCACAACAACTCTTTCAATCTCCTCTTTTGTAATTTCATCTGCTGTTTTCCAATCAATAAGCTCTCCTTTTTTAACCAAAACTTTTTTATCCTTTACAACATCTTCAGCGGCAATCCTTCCCACAATTTTGAAAACAAAGTTTTCTTCAATGTCGTCGGCGTCTTTTTTGTAAACTGTAATTCCGGTTTTATCTCCACAGTCTTCTTCTGAAATTATCATATCATGGGCAACGTCAACCAAGCGCCTTGTTAAGTAACCGGCCGAAGATGTTCTTAAGGCCGTATCTGCTGTGCCTTTTCTGGCGCCGTGAGTTGAAATAAAATATTCCAGCACATTAAAACCTTCAGCAAACGAACT
>JBBTVU010000031.1:0-1189 GCA_038063115.1 Patescibacteria group bacterium
TCACTCTACCGCCTGAACCGCGACTTTAAAGATTGGCTGATTGCCTCCACCAGCTAATGAGCTATACGCAGATAGACACGGATAGACCTCCGACGTCTATCCATTTATAATAAAATATATGCCGCGAAGAATAGAAAAGTTTATCACGGGCGATGATTATCATATAACAATTCGGGCAATTGATGATAATTTAGTATTTAAAGACACGGATGATTATTTTCGTGGAGTCTTTTCTATTTATGAATTTAATGATACAAATCCTGTTACGATTCAAGCCCGGCGGAAGGATAGAAAATCATTTAAAAATTCTTTTAAGAAAGCAGATAGACCTCCGACGTCTATCCAGTTTCCGGAATTTGTTGATAAACGAGATAAATTCGTAGATATTTTAGCTTTTTGCTTTATGCCAAATCATATTCATCTTTTGCTAAAACAGTTAAAAGACGAAGGTATATCTAAATTCATGCAAAAAGTTGGGGGAGGATACGGAAAATATTTTAACATAAAATACCAACGCAAGGGACACGTATTTCAAGACAGTTTTGGAGCCGTGCATATTGAAGATGACAGACAATTTATTGCAGTAGTTTTATATATTTTTACAAACCCTATTGCTCTCATCGAGCATAGGTGGAAAGAGCTTGGTATAAGGAATCATACAACAAAAGAAATGGAAGGATTCTTAAAACAATATAAATGGTCTAGCTTTCAAGATTGTATCGGAATCAAAAATTTTCCGTCCGTTACCGAACGAGAATTTTTATTAACCATGATGGGCGGGTCAAAAGGATTAAAATCCGTTATGGGAGATTGGATAGAGCATAAAAAAAATATTGCACAGTACGAAGCCCTATTTTTAGAGTAGTTTAGAGTAGATAGACGTCGGAGGTCTATCCAACTTTGGCTTGCTAAAACTGCGTGGAAAAGCTATGATAGAACAATAAAATCCGAAGCCCGAAATCCGATTGAGCCCACAGGCTCTCCGCGTAGCGTTCAATCCGAAACAAATCCAAACATTTCGAATTTCGAAATTCGAATTTCGAGTTTAATTTTGTTATGGTAGATAAAAATAGAATTCGCAGGTTTAAGTTGGCGCCTCCGCCTCCGGAGTTGCCTGTTTATGGTTCCGTTGAACCCGAAGATTGTTCTTTTATTGGCAAAACCAATTATGAAGCGGCTTTGCAAGAGC
>JBBTVU010000032.1:0-1158 GCA_038063115.1 Patescibacteria group bacterium
CAAAAAAACCATACGTCAAACACATCTCGGCTTGTTTTTCCAACACGCTCATACATTGCCATAAGCTTATTAGCAAACATATCCTCTTTAACCATTACCAACATTGAAATGCCAAACAATATTTTCATTTCATATTTTGAGCCAAAGTCCCTGCGGTTAACTTCAACTTTTATATTCTGCGATTTTACATCGTAAGAAATAACATTTATGAGATTAAACCTTTTAATCCGTGATTCAACAATTTTTCCATAGTTAGCAGATATTTTATTTATCTTTTCTAACACTTCTTTCTCTTTGCTTTCGTCTAACAAATCAAAATCTAAGTCAACCGAATTGCGAGGCAATCCGTAAAACATCAATGCTGCAGTTACGCCCTTAAAACCCAAAAACGGAGCGATCGCGCTGTCTGAATAAATATCTTTTAAAATCTGAAATAGAATGTTTTTATGTTTTGGATAATCTATTGTCATTGTAGCGCTTAAAATATTTTTTAACGGTTTTGTCCATTCTTTTGTTTTTATATATCGGCAAAATTTCAAAAACTTTATCCCAATTTAAACCGTCCAAATTATCAAAGTAATAATTTTTACTTACATAAATCCTATCCAAAACTGCCCGCTCTTTTGTGGCAGTAGAATAGCCATCTTTATGCTCTTCAATTCCGTCGGTATTGCTTAATACATAGTCTTTCATTCTTATAAAAGAAATTGTTTGATTGCCAATTTTAATTTCCCGGGTAACATACGAAGCAACAAATATTGTTTCATAATATTGGAAGTTTATTCCCCCTCTGGTCAAAACTGTTTCAAAGCTTATGTATGAAGGGGTATAAATTCTGGTTGCCATTTCAAAACGATTGTAGTTTTTATCTTTTGCATATATTCCCCTGCGCAATCTAATTAATTTTCCTGATTTAACATACTTATTTAATCTGCTATTGATCGTGTTTTCTTTTGGCTCTGTCCACAACAAAACAGCATCTTTTGTTGAGAAGACTGTTTTGGACGATCTTAATAAAATATCCAAGTATTCGCCTTTTGTAGGTTTTTTATCCATATTGTTACTGGAAAATACCTTTAAGGTATGTTCCAGTTCAAATATATCACAAAATTTAAATTAAATCAATTTTTACAGCAGGCACGGTTTCGTTTGGCGGGA
>JBBTVU010000033.1:0-6386 GCA_038063115.1 Patescibacteria group bacterium
CTTCACGCAGGAGGAGGAACGATTAGGATCGCAAATAATACGTTGGCAGAAGGGGTTGTCGGCCGTATTACACTCGTTCTGTCCTACCCCCCCAGTCCAAACGCACTGACGATTATTATTGCAGACAAGGTGTTTGCAGTCATTATCATTGCCACACTCAGGGCCCCCTTCGCCCGGCTTCCATACGCATTGATACGGATCACTTATTTGGCATCCTTGGTGTCTGCACGTATTATCCGGGTTTGTGTTTATACATCTGTCTATGTCAGGCTGGAGCTGATCTCCGGGCGTTGCCGAACCGTCTGCGTTTGATAAAACTGCGCAATTAGCAAGCGTGCCATTGGGATCATTAACCACACAATTAAGGTTGTCTTGGCCGGCTATATCCCGCTTCACGCAGGAGGAGGAACGATTAGGATCGCAAATAATACGTTGGCAGAAGGGGAGATTTGGATCATTTCCGTTGTTGCATTGGTCAGGCCCCGCCCCAACTGCGTAGACGCACTGACGATTATTATTGCACGCAAGGTGTTTGCAGTCTATGCTGTCTGAACTTTCGGCTGAGCATTCATCATTTTGGCCACCCGATGTTTTTGCAGCCAAAACGCACGCCAAGCTTTGGCATTTAAGATATTGGCAATCTCTGTTAATTGAGCATATAAAAGCCCCGAGGTTGGTTTTTGGAACCATTTCACAGGTATTTTGGTTGCAACCGAGTCTGAAACATTCAGGGCTATTTTCTCCGAATGTCTCTGCTGTGCATCTAAGCGGATCATTTGGATCCGGAGGGCCTGGCTTCCATGCGCATTCTGCTGCGTTTGCGGTGGTGGCGCTGCACCCAAAATGACAATTCTCTGCCCCTGGCCCATTTGTATCTGCCACACATCCGGCTGATCCATTATCACCGCTGCAAATTTTGGGGCATACGGTTCCTGATGGATTGCAGGATTGAGCCGGCTGGCAAATTTTTACCCAATACCATTCGCTGTCGCCATCTCCGTCTCCGTCTCCAAAAATACAAAAATAATTACAGTACCTAATTGAATTATTACCATAGCACTCATTTCCTACTGCAGGTTTTGGATCAGTACAATTTGAACTTTGCCCTATAACGGAATTATCGCCGCCCAAAAATACAAAAGCAGACGCTATGAGCGTTATTGCTATTAAAAAAAAGACTATTTTTCGCATTATTTTTTAGCAGACGCAATTAAAACAATTGCGAGTCCCTCAATTTGGCTGTTTTCTAAAAATTTTAAATTGACACTAATACTGTCCCCCTTTTTAAGATCTTCGAGTTTTCCTTTTTTCTGATCGGGCAGAGACTCAAACAAATAAACAGGCGCGTCATTTCTAATTTTTATTTTTATGCTATCGCCGCCAGAGGTCAAAATTATATCTTTTCCATTTATATCAGACACCAAACCGTAAGCCGTAATTAAGGGAATCAATTTTGAGCTTAAAGCTTTTTTTACAAAGTCTTCTTTCTCGAGTTGCGCCGCAGGCGGTTCTTTTTCCTGTTGGTACAAAACGCCTGCTCCCCCGCCCACAGCAAAAACAACCAATCCAATTATTATAAAAATTAGGATTTTTTTTGTGTCCGTCATATTTTAAAATTTTACTATTTTTGAACGCCTATAATAATTACCATTTGGCCTTCAATTTGTCCGTCTGGCAATAATTTTAAATTAATGCTCACACTGTCGCCAACCTTAATATCTGTAAAATTGGCTATTTGCTGTTGCGTGGTTACGGGTTTTCCATTTTTATCTGTGGTGCTTATGGCCGGGAGAAAAACCGTGGCATTATCTATAATTTTCACCGTTAAACTATCTCCGCCAAAAGTTAATGTAACATTTTTACCATCTATTTTAGCAACCTGTCCAAAAGCGGTAATTGCAGGAATTACTTTTGACGAGAGCGTTTGCACTGCCTGAGTTTTTGGATTTGCCGAAGGCAATGAGTCTTTTTGAGATTGGTAAAGAATGCCTAATCCCCCGCCCAATATCAAAATAAACAGCCCGCTGACTATATGTAAAACTATCAGAAATTTTTTATCCATATTATTTTTAATTATATATTTTAATAATATTGTGTTCTTTTATTTTACTTCTTTTAAAAATTAAAACAATTAGTCAAATTTTTTCACCCTGTGGATAACTTTTTTGAAACTCTTGACAAGGCGTCTCTTTATATTGTACGGTTAAAGTGGGGTCGAACCTTGACAATTTCCACACACCCGCTAACTCACTTTTCTGGAGGTCATCTAATGTACACAAAACGCCTGCCGATTGTTGCCGTGTTTTTTTGTGTCTTCATCATCCTGCATCCCGCAAGCAATTGCCTTGCGGAGAAAGGATGGAAAGCTAACTCGGGCGTTGCCAAAAGCTCTGGCTGGCGCAAAATTACTCCCGACTCTCAAGCTTTGGGCAACCTCACATATTTTCACATCAACGGCGTCAAGTTTAACTGGACGCCAATCGAAAAAAATCGCTTTTGCATAGCCGTATGTGATGGTTTGCCAAAAGGGTTCTGCAATATCCAGAGCCTAGACGACATTGATAATCCATCCATGCTCACACTCACCAAGCCAGCGCAGAAAAAATTGCCCCGGCCTGAAGGTGAGCCGTTATCTGCAATTTCTTGCCCCGGGTACGGCATTGTTTTCAAGATCAGGGATGACTTTTTTATCGGCATTGAAGCCACGGACATGAGAACCGCGATAAGGTTTTCAGAAAAAGACAAAAGCATGACGATTGGAGAACTGATGGAATACAAGTGGAAAGCATGGACATGGTCAGAGTTGTCGAAGAAGACGCTCTAAACAGCCAATAGGCCCTCAAGCCGGAATGAATCCGGTGGTGAGATTACCAAAATTGTGTCCCTACGGGACATCTCCCAAGGGAAGGCACCCGGTAATCAAAAAAGCCATGAGGGCTTTTTTCTTTTGAAAAGTTTAGGACAAATTTATAAATTCACTGACCGGATAAAAAGTTTTTCTGTGAATTTTGCAAGGACCGAATTTTTTTAAACTTGCAAAGTGCGCTTTTGTGCCGTAACCTTTATGTTTGGCAAACCCGTATTGCGGATATTTTTTGTGATATTTCTGCATTATTTTGTCTCGCGTGACTTTTGCAATAATTGAAGCTGCGGCAATTGAAAAAACTTTCTGGTCGCCCTTTATTACTGATTTTTGCCTGCCGGTAGGCAGGCAGGCGGAATTTATTTTAAAATTACCGTCAATTAACAAAAAATCTGGCAAGCATCTGTATTGACGATCGCCAATACTAAAGACAAGAGAAATTATCGCCCTTCTCATGGCTAATTTTGTGGCTCCTAAAATATTTATTTTATCAATTACTTTTTCTGAAACAATTCCCACCCCCCAACTAACCTGCGGATGTTTTATTAAAGCCTCGTAAATTTCTTCTCTCTGTTTTGCATTTAATTTTTTAGAATCTTTGACTTTAAGCAATAGAGACCCAACCTCCTTGAAGCTTGCATGCAGTTTTTGGGAGGTCGGGTCTCTCCTAACTGAAACGGCTGCCGCCACCACCGGCCCGGCCAAAGGCCCGCGTCCGGCCTCATCTAGACCGGCAACAAATTTATATCCTTTTTTCCACAACTTTTTTTCCTCATTAAAATTCGGGTATTTCATAATCCAATCGGCAATTCAATATAAAAAGTAGAGCCTTTGCCCATGCCCCCTGACTCTGCCCAAATTTTTCCGTTATGCAGTTTAATTATCTGCGAGGCCAAGCGCAATCCTACCCCGCTTCCCTCTGCGGTTTTTTGGGCTTGTTTTGTTCTTTCAAACTGCATTCCGAATATATTTTTAATTTTATCTTGAGGAATACCGATGCCAGTATCCCTCACCTCAATCGTCACCACGGGTTCAGAATTTTGGTCATTAGAATTTGGAATTTGTTTCGGATTTCTGGTTTCGGATTTCGGATTTATCGTAATTGTTACTCCCCCTTTTTCAGTATATTTAACCGAATTATCAATAACATTAAACAGCGCAGATTTTAACTTTTCTAAATCAGCTGAAATTAAAACTTTTTTTGCCTCGCCCATCGAAGCTTTAGCGGAGGAGGGCGGCTTTTCTAATTTTAAATAAATTCCTTTAGACTCCACCTTGTTTTCCAGCTTGCCAATTATTTCTTCTAATATAGGCAAAAGTTCAACACCTGGCTTTAACAAAATAACTCCTTTGCCCATTTTAAACTGTTCTGTATCTAAAAAATTATTTACATCTTTAATTTTGTCTTGCGTCACAACCTGTATTCTCTTTATTATATCTATTGCTTTTTTGGGTACCTTTACAAATTTTCCGTTAAGCAATATATCAGAATAACCCATAATTACAGTTAAGGGATTTTTTAAATCGTGCTGTGTCTGCATCAAAAAATCATTTTTATATTTGTCTAATTTTTCCAATTCCTCATTTGCCTTCTTCTCCACCTCATAAGCCCTCTTTACATCTTCAGCCATCTTCTCAATCTGCTCCTTCTGCCTCACCTCCTTAAAAACGCTTCTTATCAATAAAATTCCAAAAAATACAACGGCTACAAATAAAATAATATTTACTATCAAATCATTAAAGCTAACAGACAATAATATTTTCACAAATAAAAATATCCAAATTGTAATTGCAAAAAACTCGGTTGCTATGGTTTTTATATTGAAAAGCCTATATCTAATAGTGGCATAACCAAATAAAACCGGGTAAAAAGCCACTAAAAAATTCCCGTAAGGAGCAATAGGAATATTATACCATAGAAAAAAATTACTTAATCCGCCCAAAAAAGCCAAAACAGCTCCTGCTATTACATATGTTAACCTTTTTTTCTCTTCACCCTCTGCTATTTTATAACTTTTAATAAGCAAATTACTAGAGTAAATTATCAGACATATATATAAAACAAATAAATAAAAATGATACAAAATACCCGGATCTGGCCAAAAAGGAAAAAATAATTTAGGTTCTACTCCTTTTACAAAAAGATCAGAAAAAGAAAACAATATGAACAAAACTCCTAATATATATACCAGCCAACGTGTATTTCTTTCTCGTTTTTCAATTTTTAATATTGATGTAACCCAATGAAAATAAAAAATGGGAATAAATGTTGAGCCAATAGACAGCATTCTTACCCAAAATAATGCCGAAACCGCGTCATTACTAGATAGCCATAACCAATAGCTAAATGACCATGTGCTTATAGCTACTACAATTAAAAAATACAGGCGATTTATTTTTTCTCGCCAATTATGAGAAATTATAAAAATGCCCAACGCCAATACGAATATACAATTTATAAGCCCAGATAATGCAAAAACATCTAAAAGTTTCATATTATTTTTTGATAACTGCTACAATATGATTTTTTAACGGTTCAAAAATTATTTCTCCATTTTTTTCTAAAAATCCTGATTCTATCAAAAGGCGTGATAAATCTTCAGCCTGTCTATAATACATTTTTGGCCAGCCAAGCTTTAGTATAAATGGCTGTTCTTTATTTGGAACAATATTTCCTACCATAAACAGCCCGTCTTTCTTAAGTATATCATAAATTTGCTTAAATGTTTCCACAGATTTTTCATCGCGAAAATAATCTAACAGTCCAACCATTTCAACAATGTCGGTTGAATTATCGGCAACATAGAGTTTAACATTTTGAGCCAAATCATTTACCCATTTGAAATTATCAAACAAAGTAAATTCTTTTGCCAATTCTTTTCCTAGTTCTATGGCTTTTAAACTTTTATCAAGATTTACCACCAAAATTTTCCAACTTTTTAATTCATTAGAATATTTATCTAATACTTCAACAATGCCCCGGGCCGAACCCCCGCCAAGCGTAACAATGGTAATTTCTTTTTCTTGCTTTTCTTTTAAAATTCTTAAAATTTCTTTGTCTAAGTTGTTTTCAACAATTTTAAGGCGGTTACGCACGCCCTTTGGCTGTGATGTAAAATGATGCCAAAACAAATCGGCAAAACCCTGTATTATTCCGCGAGAAAATATATTTCTTTTATATCTTCCGTACATAACTTCTAAAGCTCTTGCAGAACCCAAATTGTCTAAAACAACCTCTGCGTCATTGCTGGAGGTTCTCATAAATTTACGCAAAAAAGCTTCTGGCAATACATTTAAAAGCGGCACACTAAAAATCCTTACTATTTTCTCCAAAAAATTATGCCATTCTAAATTTTTGTAATCTGCAATAATTGTTTTCATAACAAAGGCCTGACCCCTTTTACTACCCCTCGAAGACAAAACTTGATTGGCTATAATTCAAAGGTACCTGACCCCTTTTACGCAAAGGTACCTGACCCCTTTTACGCTTTTCGCAGGACGAAAATTCTTTTTCCGCTTGGTT
>JBBTVU010000034.1:0-3836 GCA_038063115.1 Patescibacteria group bacterium
ATGTCAAAAAATTCTATAATAAATTCTATTTCATCTTGGCATTTATAGGGGAAAATAAATACACTTTTTTGTAACTCATAAAATCCAAGTTTTTTAATTTTTCCTCTCAGCGCATCTCTTCCTATTCTAAATTTTTCTGGAACATCAAAAACAACAAATCTCCACTTGCCATCCCAATCTTTCCTCTCTATTTTCATATTTTCAAAATTATAGGTAAGCGCCCTTAATTTCCCTTTATCAGTCAAAACAAATGTAAATGTTCCGTCTGGATTAGTTATTTTTTTTACTAATTTTGACCTATATAACCTATGTATTTCTGCATGCAATTCTTTTTTGTTTATATTTTTCCATTCATTAGATACGGTTTTAATGACTTTCCACTGATTCTGAGGGGTATAAGAACAGCCAAAGGCTAATCCGCCCATAAGCAATAATAATATTTTTTCTTTTAGCGCCGACATTATTATATTTTACCACAATATTCAGCTATACAAAAATCTCACGATCGTGAATTCCTTGTATGGCTAATATAAAAGTTGATATAAAATTTGACAAATTAAATTTACGATAAAGGCGTCCCCAAATTTTGGAGGACGCCTTTTTTTATTATTATATTTTTTATAGTCCTAAAAAAGACTTTATGGTGTTTACAGAAATAGTTAAAATTTGGCCTGTTTGGTCAATATAGTTCAATCCGACCAATTCGCCAGAAATATTAAATAAAGCCGTGCCGGAAGCAATAGATTTTTCAAAAATATTTGTTTTTACAACCTTATCATCAAAACTTCTTATAATTCCCTCATTGGCAAAATTGGCTCCGGTTAAAAATACTCTTTGGCCCAGTAATACCTTGTTAAAATCAATAAAACCGACAGTGGGCAAGTTATTTTTTTCAACTTTTAACAGGGCTAAATTATTATTTAAATCTCTTTTTATAATTTGATAAGTCAAAGCTTCTCCGTTCAAAAGAACATTAATTTTGCTTCCAATGGGCACCAAAGACGCCAAGGTTATAACAGAACCGTCTGAGGTGGCTATTAATCCAGAGCCAGCAACCACGCCGTTTCTTTGGATTGCCACAATAGATTTTTGCGCATTTTTTATTGAATTTTCTAAAGCAATATTTTCTTGAATATAAACTTGCTGGGTCTGGTTTATAACTATCTTTCCAGCTTTGAAATTTTTAACAAACTGAAAATCGGCAAAATAAGGTTCTGCCAGCAAATAGGGCAAAACAAAAAACTCAAAAGCCAAAGCGCCCAAAGCTCCCAAAATCAATATAGCAAAAAATTTTAAAATTGATCTAATCAACTAAATATAAGCGAGGCAATAAATTTTTTTCCAAAAAATTTGATTGCCGAGCGAAAATTATTTACTCGCGGACTTAGCCCTTTGGCCGTAGCCAAACGGGCGAGGCAGCTTTTGGAGTTCTCTTGGTAATAATCTCGGCATTTCAAAAATTATTTTTCCATTAAGGCTGTCAATCAAAACCCTGCTGCCCTCTAATATTTCGTTGGTTACTATCTTAATGGATAACGGATCTAAAATCAACCTCTGAATAACTCTTTTTAACGGACGGGCTCCTAAATTAGGATCAAACCCTTCTTTTACTAAAAGCTCTTTTGCCTTTTCAGATATTTTAATTGTAATTTCTTTTGCCATTAACCTTTTTTCAACTCTTGCCAATTCTAAATCAACAATTTCTTTAATTTCTTTTTTCTTCAAATAATTAAATATTACAACTTCATCAATTCTGTTCAAAAATTCCGGCCTGAACTGTTCTTTTAATGTTTCCAATATTTTTTCTCTCATTGTCTCTCTTTCGGCAATTTCTTCTCTTGTGTTAAAACCAATAGACGACATTTTGTTAATATAGTCAGACCCCAAGTTTGAAGTCATTATAATAATTGTGTTTTTAAAAGAAACCATTCTGCCCTTTGAGTCAGTTAACCTGCCATCTTCAAAAATCTGCAACAAAATATTAAACACATCGGGGTGCGCCTTTTCAATTTCATCTAACAAAAGAACCGCATAAGGCCTACGTCTAATTTTTTCAGTAAGTTGTCCGGCTTCTTCATAGCCAACATATCCAGGAGGAGAGCCAATTATTATTGAAACAGTGTGGCGCTCCATATATTCAGACATATCCAGCCTTATCATTGCTTTTTCATCATCAAACAAAAATTCAGCTAAGGCTCTAGCTGTTTCAGTTTTTCCAACTCCGGTGGGCCCTAAAAACAAAAAGGAGCCGAGAGGTTTATTTTCTTCAGAAATGCCTGCCCTTGCCCTGCGAATAGCGCGAGATATGGCTGAAATTGCCTCTTCTTGGCCAATTACCCTTCTGTTTAGGGTCTGTTCCATTGCCTCAAGTTTTTTGGCTTCTTCTGTAATCAAACGCATCACCGGAATTCCTGTCCAGCGCGAAACAACTTTGGCGACTTCTTCTTCTGTCACTTCTTCTTTCAAAAAATGGTGCTGTTTTTGAAGCTTAACAAGTTTTTGTTCTACGGCTCCCAATTCTTTCAAAAGCAATGGAATTTTTCCATATTTTATTTCAGCCACTTTTTCTAAATCTGCTTCTCTTTGCGCAATTTCAGTCTGGTAAGACAACGCTTCAATTTTCTGCCTGATTTCTTTTATTTTATTAATAAAATCTTTTTCAGCATTCCATTTAGCCCTTAAACCTTTTGTTTTTTCTTTCAAGTTTGCCAGTTCTCTGGCAATTACTTTTAATCTTTTTTCAGATCCTTTTTCTTTTTTCAAAGCCTGTTTTTCAATTTCCAATTTTGTCACTTCTTCTTCATATTTTTCTAATTCTTGAGGTTCAGATTCAATTTCTAACCTCAACGCCGAAGCGGCCTCGTCCATTAAATCAACTGCTTTGTCCGGCAAAAATCTGTCGGCAATATAGCGGGAGCTCAATTCAACCGCAGCTTTTATTGCCGAGTCTTTTATTCTTACTCCGTGATGCACTTCATATTTTTCTTTAATACCTCTTAAAATCGCAGTTGCGTCTTCAACAGAAGGCTCCTGCACAAAAATTGGCTGGAATCTTCTTTCAAGCGCAGGATCTTTTTCAATATATTTTTGATACTCTTTTAATGTTGTAGCTCCAATGGCTCTTAATTCTCCGCGAGATAATGCCGGCTTTAATAAATTTGAAGCGTCAATTGCGCCCTCAGCGGCTCCGGCTCCCACTAATGTGTGAAGCTCGTCAATAAATAAAATATATTTTCCTGCCGCCCTGTTTAATTCTTTTAGCAAAGCTTTAATTCTTGTTTCAAATTCTCCCCTGTATTTTGTTCCGGCGATTATAGCCCCTAAATCAAGAGAAATAACTTCCTTGTTTTTTAAAAATTCCGGTACATTTTGCCTGGCTATTCTCTGGGCAAAACCTTCAACAATTGCTGTTTTTCCAACTCCGGCTTCGCCAATCAGCGCCGGATTATTTTTTGTTCTGCGAGAAATTATTTGCATCAATCTTCTTATTTCATTGTCTCTTCCAATTATCGGGTCAATTTTTCCAGAAGCGGCCAAATTGGTCAAATTTCTGGTATATTTTTCTATAACCTGAAACTTTGATTCGGGCTCGGGGTCTGTAATTCTTTGTCCGCCCCTTATTTGCGAAAGTACTTTTAAAACAGAATCATAATCCAGTTTTGAAGTTTTTAAAGTATTAACATCGCCTCCAGCAGACAAAAACTGAACTTTTTCCAAAAGGTCTCTAGCGTTTGATTTTGTGTCTAATAGCGCCAGGAATAAATGCTCAACCGAAATAAATTCGTCGTTCATTTTTGTAGCCTCCTGTTTTGCCCTGTCTAAAACTTTTGCCATGT
>JBBTVU010000034.1:3846-5647 GCA_038063115.1 Patescibacteria group bacterium
GTTAAAATTGTAGGAATTTTTGTAATTTGCAGATCAACTTTCTTTTTTAAAATTTCTACGTCAACTCCCATTTTTTGCAGAATTGTTAAAATAATACTGCCTTCTTGCGACAAAAGCGCAGACAATAAATGCAGGGCATCAATTTGTTGCTGTCCTTTTTCTTGGGCCACGCCTTGGGCCGACATTATTGCCTCTTGAGCTTTATTTGTAAAATTATTTCCTCCATTCATATTGATTATTATTTATTACTTTAATACGACTATTTTATCTTCTTTATTGCCAGTTTGTTAAATTCTTTCTGAAAAAATGACCTGATTTCTTTATATAAAGGAAAGGACGTCTTTTTGAAGTTGCGTCAAATCAATTTTTGGCATTTTCTTTCAAATAATTTTTAAACAGTTCTCTTAACGGCGCGCTAATATCAAGGATTGGCAAAAATTTTTCTAAATCTTTTTTTGTTATTCCGGATAAATCGCCAAACCTCAGTTTTCGGCTCAAAAACCACGCTTTTATTCGCGCGCTTGTTAAATCAATGGTTTTCAGATTATAATCCCAAAAAATTTGTTTTTCTCTTTTTGTCGGCCTCATACTTTAATTTTACCCTGAATTTTGCCAAAAATCAAGAGGTAAAAAATGCGGGAGGTTAAAACCCCTCCCGCCTTTGGCGCATTAAACTGCCACTAATTTTATTTCCCTGCGCAAAACAGCCCAAATTTCCTTGCTTGTGGCAACAATGCCTGTCATATCGCCACTGAGATGGGAAACTTCTCCGCGGATTCCGGAGCAGTCGCCAAAAATTTTGGTAACATTGCCAGAAATGCGCGAAACGTCGCCGCGCAGGCTGGTGCAATCGCCTGAAATGCGCGAAACGTCGCCGCTGATATGAGTGACATCTCCGTGAATATTTGTGACTTCCCCGGAAATACTGGCAAAATCGCCCCAGATGCCAGACAAGTCTCCTTTTATGTGGGAAATGTTTCCGCTAATTCGCGAAGTGTCGCCGCGCAACCCGGAAACGTCTCCGACTATGTCGGTAATGTTCCCCCGCAGATTAGAAACGTCTCCCAGAAGTCCGTTAACACACCCTGTGATTCGGTCAACTGCTCCGCATATCATGGAGACGCTTCCAACCAAATAAGACGCGTCTCCGTGTATGTTAGCAACGTCTCCTGAAATCCATGTTACGTTTCCTTCCAGCTCCGAAACATTTCCGAAAATAATAGAACAATCACCCCAAATCCGCGAGGCATCACCAGTGGTATTTCCGGCGTTTCCATAAAGGCCGCGGCTAAATCGGGTCAATTTCCCGTTATTTATTAGCCGCCGTTCTTCCCGTAATTTCAACTGCAAGGCCACCTTGCGCCGCATTGCTGTTTTCATCTTTTCTCCCTATAAAAAACCTATGCCCAATTTAACACTTTCTCCGAATTTTATCAAGCTATTGACACTAATTTTTAACATATGGTATAATTATTAAATAGGCTCTTTTTTGGAAAGGAAGGCAAAATGGACGGCGATGGAAGGATGAAGATGAGAATGGCCATTGAAACTCTTCAAACGGGCTGGCCGAACTGTTTTATGCACGGAGACGCCGTGCTCCACAAGGGCCGACGAGCCCACATAATGGCATTTAAGCCGGGAGTAATTCCTGCCGGCCGCGTGCCAATCATGTACGACGACAGGGAAAACGAAGTGCACGCCGTGCCGGCAGACGACCTTGGTTATGTTTTTGAGCATAACGAAGGCCAAGATCTCACCCATCTTGCAAGGGAAAATTGCTAATGCCAGACTTTCCAGTTAT
>JBBTVU010000034.1:5657-14881 GCA_038063115.1 Patescibacteria group bacterium
GAAAAAGCAAAAAGGGCTTTTTTTACACAGCCTCACATAGAAGCTTGCGAAAAATGGTTTTATTTTATCTCTCTCCAAGCGTCGTATTAATATCTATTTGTTTTTCGTTGCGTAAAATTTTTAAAGTTATTTTGTCTCCCGGATTATATTTTTGAATTAAGTCTGACATCTTGCTGTTCTTTGTAATTTTTTCCCACGCTTGGTCTGAGCCCGTCGAAGACTTAATTTCTAAAATAACATCATTTGCTTTAATTCCAGCTTTATCTGCGGCAGATCCTGCGGTTATTGCCGGCTCTCCATTGCTTCCCTTCAAAACCAAAGCTCCGTAGTCTACCGACAATTTATATTTTTCTTTTACAGCGCTGTCAACCAAAACATATCTCACTCCCAAAAAAGGATATACAATTTTATTTGTTTTTACAACCTGCTCAATATCTCTTTTAGCTATATTAATGGGAATTGCAAAACCAATGCTTTCAGCTCCCTGCGCCATGGCTGTATTTACGCCAATAACTTCTCCCCTTAAATTCAATAACGGCCCTCCAGAGTTTCCTGAATTAATTGCAGCATCTGTTTGTATAATTCCTTCCAATGTTTCAGAAAATCCTCCGCCTTGGTCTGAAGCTGATATGGTTCTTTGCAAACCAGAAACAATTCCCACAGAAACCGTGTTGCTAAATTGGCCCAATGCGTTTCCAATGGCAATTGCTCCCTGACCTATTTGTATGCCCGTAGAATCGCCTAATTTTATTGTCGGAAAAGCCTGCCCCGAGCCCGCCGAAGGGTTTTGGATTTTTATTACAGCCAAATCCTGGACCGGATCTAATGCCAAAACTTTAGCCGAATATTTTTGTCCGTCGTTTGTTAAAACGGTATAGTCAGCTGCCTTGTCTAAAACTACATGCTTGTTTGTTAAAACAAGGCCGTCTGAAGAAACAATAAACCCAGACCCGGCCCCTACCTCTTTATATTGCGTCCCGTTTTGCACTTGCTGGGGAATTAAAAAACCAAAAGGCCCAGTACCGCCAAAAGGATCTACCCACTGCTGTTCATAAACCGGCAAATTTTTTGAAATAATAATGCTGACAACAGAAGGCGAAGCCGACTTTACTGCATCTATTATTGCCTGCTCGTAAGTTATGTTTGAAGTATATGTTTGGGGTGTTTGCTGGGTTTCGGGATTATTTGTTTTTTCTGGCAAAGTTAAATTAAAATCTTTTAAAACAGACTCTATTTTGCTTTGTATAAAACTATAAGAAAAAGCGCCGCTATAAAATCCAAGCGCGATAAAACCGGCTATTAGCAAAATACTAAGCCACAAGCTTTTATTTTTAAGCGCATTTAAAAATTTATCCATAATTTTAATTTAAAATAATCTCCGCAACAAAATCAGCCAAATCTTTTGCAGAATTGGGCTTGGCAATTTTTTGGCAGCTTTCTTTCATTTTTGCCATTTTATCGGGTTGAAAAATTAAATCTGTTATAATTTTAATTGCTTCTTTGGTATTTTTAGCCTCAAACCCGGCGCCACACCTTACTACATATTTTACATTATCTTCTTCTTGGCCGGGAATAAAATCGTTTATTACCATGGGCAAATTCATCTGCATGCATTCAGCCACAGTTAAGCCGCCTGCTTTGGTTAAAATTATATCAGCTGAGGCCATATAGTCTTGAATATTATCAATAAAACCATATGTTTTTATATTATATTTTTTTCTAAGGCTTGAATTTTTTAGATCTCTCTGCAATTTTTTATCCCGGCCGGCTATAATAATAAATTGTGTTTCTTTTCCTGCCTGGATTTTTTTAACAATTTTAGAAATAACCGCATATTTCATTTTTCCCCCTACTATCAGTAATGTTGGGGTATTTTCATTAAAATTAAGGCTCTCCAAAACTTCTTTGCGGTTTATTTTTTTATTGAATTTTAAGCTGGTCGGTATGCCCGTTACGAATATTTTATCTTTATTAACGCCATGCTCGGCCAAAGCTTCTTTTATCTCTTCATTAGCAACAAAATAATAATTTATGTCTCCGTTGTACCAAAGAGAATGAAACCCAAAGTCGGTACAGACATTAGCAGACAAAATATCTATTATTTTTTTATGCTTGGTAAGCGAAACCAGCTGCATTGGCAAGGGGTTGGTAGATATAATAAAATCTGGATTAAACTCATTTATAAATTTTACAAAGTGCGATTTTTTTATAAATACGTCTGATACGCGGTTTAAAAAATTGTAGCGGGTCTGATTGTTAAAGCCGTCGTATACCCATTTGTACAAAAATGGAACTTTTGAACTAATGTAAACAAAAACGCGAGGCAATGCTTGTTTAAATATTTCAAAAGCAAAATCTAAAACATTCGCGGTTTTTATCTCAAATTCCGGATAATTTTGAGCAAACGCCTCTGCAATTGCCTTTGCCGCCATTCCGTGCCCGGCCCCCAAGGGCGCGTATAAAATTAAAATTCTTTTATTCTCCATCTTTATTGTTAACCTTCAAAATCAATGTATAAAACAAAACCGCAAAAATCAATGATGCAAAATTTCCAAAAAAATCATTTTTAAATATCAACGGAAACAAAATATCTAAATCTAAAATATTAAAATAATTTAAAATATACAAATCTCCGCGGGCAAAAGCTAAATAAAACAAGGTTAACATGTGCGCCGACGCCGAAAATAACATTAAAATAAACAGCGAATTTAAATACTTATTTTTAACAATTTTTACATTCATAAAATGTTTAATTAATTTTTTCAATTTTACCCGGCTCTGCCGGTTCAAATTTTTCAATGTTATTTTTGACCATATTCCAAATATAATTTTAATTATTCTATAATACCACAAATTTTATTAAACAAACCATCTCATTAAACAAACCATCTCATTAAACAAACCATCTCATTAAACAAACCATCTCATCTTGTATTTATACAAGCTTGTATAAATACAAGATGCCATAATTCTTTATATTTTCTCTATCAAAAATATTTTGACATAACTTTCTAAAGAATGAATCTGCAATAATCTCTCTGTTTTTTCAGAAATATCGTAAGGCGAAATCCAGACGCTCTGCTGAAATAACTTATATCCTAAATTAATTAAAATACTTTTAAGTAAATTTCTTGCTTGTTTATGCGCTACTGGCACATCAAAAATTAACATCACCCACTTTCCATCTTTTCTTTCTTTTACTTTATCTAAAACGAAGCTTGCTTTTAACGCCTTACTTATTCCTTCTTTTGTTAAAATTATAGCCTGTTTATTTTCTAAATTTTTAGTCTTTATATAACCGTTTATTTTAAGATAGTATATAAGATTGCTAAATTTCCTTTTATTTTTATCATTTCTATATTTTTCATATATTGGATTTTTTGGGCCAGGCAGATAGTTTCTCATCGTTATGGGCTTTAGTGAAAAGTCTACCGCATTGTTCACTTTTTCTAAAAATTTATAAATATCCCAAAGGAACTCATCTGTAATTGATGTTTTCATTTTTTACAAACTTTATTTTTCAAATATTTCATATGTTTTTTTTATTTTATATCTTATCTTGTAAATATACAAGCTTGTATATTTACAAGATGTTCTGGGGATAGTGTTCTGGAGATAGAACACATAATAAAAATAGTGTTAGGGTATATATGTATAAATAAGAACCAGTGACTTTAGTTCGTCTGAAATAATACTTTGACTTCGTTCCAAATTTCTGGCTTGTTTTGGGTTGTTTTAAGCCAGTACCACCATTCTGCCCCCCAAAAATAGAATGTGTCAAGCCCGGTTTCTTTTGCATATTCAACATTTTTTTGGAACCGGTCTAAATTCATCGTTTTTTCCTGTTCTTCTAGAGAAATTTTATTAAAGGGTTCTTCTGCCCATGGCTCTGCTTGAAGCTCAATGCAAATAACATCTTTCTTAAATATTTTATTTATAATCTGGGCTTTTCTTGAATACGAAACTGGCGGTAAAAAATAATCTAAATTAAAACCAATACCGTCTATTATGTGAAACCAGACCTCCCTATACATTGTAATGCCCACCTTGTCTCCAATTTTTGCAGGTGAAAACCACATTGACTGTTCTCCAGAATCTGAAACAATAACCTGCCTTGTTGAGTCAAAAGATTTTACCAAATCCACTTCTTTTTTTAAAAAATTTTTGTCGCTATAATACCAGCTTGGGCATTCCCCAAAAACAAAAAATGGTTCGTTTTCAACCTGCCAGTCCGAAATAGTGCTATTATCTTTATATCTCAAAACAACTTCTTTTATATATTTTAACAGTTCGTTCTGCTGTTGCTCTTTTGACAAGCCGTTTGTCCAGCTGGGCATATGGCACTCGGGCCAGCGCCCGGTTTTTATTCCAACCACATAAATAATTTTCGCTCCTCTTTGTTTTGCCTGATTTATCTGCCAATCAATATCATCAAAAAAATAGTAATCTTTTTTTCCTTCAACCCAATCCCACTGCGTATGCAATTTTATATTTTTTGCATTTAAGTCATCTAAGACCGCCAGATAGGCCTGCTTCCAATTAAGTTTTAAACTTTCTGCCTGCATTTGAGAAAAATCAATTCCCCAAACAATTTTTTCCTGTTTTGGAGCTGAACCTAAAAAAAGATAACAAAAGAAAATAATTAGTAAAATAAAAATTATTGATACAAGCCAAATAACTATTTTGAGCATTTTTCTCATTTTGAATTTATAATTCGTTCAATATTATATGTGCCTAATTTTTGGATTTCAATAAATCCCTGCATGGCAGTTTCAGCTAAATCTCCGCCGTTTAATAAATCAAAAAACCACTGATCGGTATATTTCGGATTTTCTTGCAACACGCCAGCTCCAATATGTAAAAGCCATCTTTTATTAAAGTCTTCTTGAGAGCCGATTGTAGACGCCATAATTATTGGAATGCCCAATCCCGCATAAAAAGAAAGCTCTGAGGGCTTTGTCCATAAAACATCTGTTTCCCGAAGCGCCTCATTAAAATTTTTAAAATATTCATCTGTTGTCATTCCAGAAAGAATATTAACCCATCCGTCTAATTTCAAATCCTTAATATTTTCTGCAAAATATTTTCTCAACTCCTCCCTCACGCCGACAGCAATAATAAACCTTAATTTTTTATTTTTTATTTTATCTTTCAAACTGTTTATCGCGCTCAACGGTATTTCTTTCTGCGCTCCCGCTCCGCCAATTGAAAACATAATTGTCAGAGGATGGTCTGATTTTTCCGGCAACTTTCCCAATGTCCCGCCAACTAACGGAGCATACATTTTTCTGTATCTTCCTTTCGGGTCCAAATTTAGAAGCCTGTGGCGCATATCTTGTTTTAAAATTTCCATGTCTTCCCCGCCAATGTTTTCTTTGGGCAAAGGATATCCGGTTAAAAAAATGTTTTCTGGCCTTACTCCATACAATTTTAATCTGTCGCGAGTCCACGTATTAGAGGCAAAATATTTTATTTTGCTTTTTTTAGGGTCTAAACTTACCCAGGACCTGTTTACATCTGCATCACAGATAATGCAATAAATTTCGTTAGGATAGCCAATTTCCTCTGCCATAAAAGCCGGTGTAAAAAAACTGGCGACTATGGGCAAAGAATTTTTTTTAAACCTTTCAATCAGATCTTTACCCCATCCCTTTTTAATAAAATAAAAAATATTTTTTAAGCTGAAATTTGGCCCAGACAAATCCCTCCGCGGATAATAAGTTAAAATCTTCTGGAATTTATCCATAAAAAAGAAAGCAATGTCTCCTATTCCTGGAATTTTTTTTAATCTGGATATAAACTCGTACAAAGAGCGGGTTTGCTGCCAGATTCTTTTATCTTTTCTGGGAATGCCGTCATAACTATTGGCATTAATAACTTTATTTCCAAAAGCGATATCCCTTAAAGGATAAGCTGTTCTTTGGTGCCCGTATCCCATGTCGGCCGCCACTACCCAGGCCTTTTTATTTTGATTGTTCGTGTTCATATTAATTTATTATACATCATTTCTTGAAAAATTTTAATAATTTGTTCTGTTTATTGAAAAAAATCAAAATATGTGCAATAATATTATTTAGTTGCGTCAACATGGAAAGGCGCAAAAGACGGACCTTTGACAAGGAGAATAAAGGTGTGTGATCAGTTTGATGATCTTTATGTAATTTGCAACGACCCCAGACACAATATTTGGGGAAATATTAAACGCAAGCTAATGAAGCCCGGAGACAGGGAAAAGTCAACGTTCATCGGCTTGTACGGAGGACCAATCCCCCTTGCTTATCCTGAGGACTTGGGTGACGAATATCGATGCTTGGTTAAACAGATTCGGTTCGCCATCAAAACATTTGGCATTAAAAGAATTATCTTTGTTGGCCATGATTGTGGCTACTATAGAAACATTCTTCGCGCTGTCACTGTCCAAATAAAAAAACAAGATCTAAAAACGGTTGCGAAAACTTCGCGGCAGCAATTTCGCAATGTTGAAACCATCGTCTATTTTGCTGACGGTCATGGCGCCAACTTTGATTTTGAGAAAATAACAAAAGAAACTCTTCAAACAGTATAAAACCCAAAATCAACGAAGCCACAAATCCGCTACGACTTCGGTCGGCAGCGGACTTTTTTTATACAAAATTTTTACTGTACTTTTTATTTATAAACCGAGTAAAAAAACCAATTATTAGATAAGAAATTAAAAGCCAAACCCAAGAAACATTTTGCGCAACTTTCATTGCCCAAGGCTGGGAAAAAAAGTCTATAACTTTTACAAAATACGTTAAAAAAATCCAGCATGGAAAAGATAAAATTTGTCCTAAAATATTTGAAAATACTCCGGCAATAGATGCTAAAAATCCAAAAATCATTAAAAAATAGACTACTGGCGAAATTAAAAAATTTGTTACGGGCGCTACGAATGATATATTTCCAAAATTGTATACCATTATGGGCAGGGTAAATATTTGGGCGGCCAAAGTTGTCGAAACCATGCCAATTAAATTTTCTAGTTTTTCCTTAACATCTAACTTAAATAAACTTTTAACAATAAACTTAAAAAATCTTCTTATAAAAGGCTCTAAACAAATAAGCCCTAACACAGCCAAAAAAGAAAGCTGAAAGCCGACATCATAAAATAAATACAACGGGTTTATAAATACCATTACGGCGCAAGCCATTGCTATTACCCTAGGCCCCATGCTCTGCCTTCCCAATTTTTGGGCCAGTAAATAAAGCCCGCCCATTATTCCAGCTCTTATTCCAGATGGAGGCAAGCCTGTTAAAATAATATAAAAACAAATAAAAATTATAGCAACATAAAACGCCTGGCCCCTATATAGCCCTAAAAATAACAAAAAAGACATTATTATGGCGCTTAAAATAACAACATGAGTTCCAGATACAGCTATAATATGGCGAAGTCCGGTAATGTTCAATTTATTTTTTAAATCGTTAGACATTGCCCCGCTATCGCCCAAAATCGTTCCCTCTAAAATTGAGCTCTGCGGTGGAGAAAAATTACTTCTTATGCTTTCTCTGATTTTTTGTTTTAAAACCAAAATCCCCAAATAGATTATAGGTGTCGGACACCTATAAAAATTGCAGTTATCGTGTCCTGCTTTCTCTATTTTTGGAAAATTCATTACAGAATAAATGCCGTCTTTCATTAAATAGTTTTTATAATTAAACTCATCTGTAACACTTGGCGTTTCCAATTTTCCGGTTAATTTTATTTTGTCTAAATAATTATATTCGGGATAGCGGTTTGTTGTAACTATCGCGGTGTTTTTATTAACTTTTATTTTTATTTTTTGAAAAGTATCTCGTAAATCAGGCTCTGCAATAATAACCCCCTCTAGCTCAATTTGCCCCCTATCGTTTAGTTTGCTTAATTCATTATTTTTTATATTAAATTCTGAAATCTGCATTCTCAAAACACCCAAAATCAAAAACATCAAGCAAAAACCTACCACCGGTAAATACGGGCCGAATTTAAAACTTTTCCCTTGTCCATACGATCGTATCCACAAAGGAAAGGAAATAAAAACTATTAAAGTTGATAAAAATAAAAAAGCCCACAAAATAAATTGCGGGATTTTTACGGCCGACTCAACAGCAATACCTGCAATAAACGACAAACAAAGATAAAAAAGTATTTTCGACGGCGTCATCTTAGTTGGCAGAGTTTAAAATACGGGGAGATTTCTTTTGCAACATCTTTAATCCATTCGTCTGTATAGGGTTTTATTTTTTCAAAACTTGGGTCAATTGTTTTTTCCGGCCTGAAACCCTGTAAATAATATTTTATTTCGGGGCCCCCGATCCATTTTGCAATTTCTAAAAAATCTTCTTTTTCGTGCACCCCAGGCACCATAGTAGTTCTAAACTCGATAGTTTCAGAATTTTTTTTAAGTATTTTAACACTTGCATCTATATCATTTACATTGACGCATGCGCCAAAAAAACCCGTGTACTTGTCTTTAGAAACTTTAATATCCATAGCAGTGTAATCAATTAGTTTTTGATCAATTAAATCTTTTAACATTTTTGGGTTATATCCATTAGTATCAAGTTTTACAGCAAATCGTAAATTTTTTATTTTTTCTATAAATTTAGGCAAATCTTTATTTATTGTTGGTTCTCCTCCGCAGATTACAACGCCCTCTAAAAGCTCTTTCCTCTCCCGCAAAAAATCAAAAAATTCTTTTTCTTCAATTCTGGGTTGGTTTATAATTTTTTCAGGCAAAACTAATTCTTTAGAATAGCACCATGGACACCTAAAATTGCAGCCGGACAAAAAAACCGTACAGGCTAATTTGCCCGGAAAATCAATAAGAGTTGTTTTTTGCAGTCCCCCGATAATCATAAGTCTAAAAAGATTTACACCAATGCTGGCTCTTCGGCTGTTTTTTTAGACTCTTCTGCTATTATATATTCTTTTCTTTCTTTATATTCCTGCTTCTTGCCTTTATGCCATTGTTGTACCGGCCTGATATATCCTACAACCCTTGAATAAACCTCGCAAGGCTGTTTTACCGTGCATTGAGGGCATTCAAAATGTTCGCCAGATAAATATCCATGAGTTGGACAAATAGAAAATGTTGGAGTAAGCGTTATATATGGCAATCTGAATTTCTCAAAAACTTTTCTAACCATATTTTTTGCCATATTCGGGTCTGCAATCTTTTCTCCTAAAAATAAGTGCAAAACCGTGCCACCGGTATATTTTG
>JBBTVU010000035.1:0-4308 GCA_038063115.1 Patescibacteria group bacterium
GAGTTGAATCACTTTCATTGGCTGTGTGATAATAGGTTTTTGCAATATTTCCCGCAGAATCAGTCTGAACGATTAAATTATAACCTGCAAACTGCTTGTCAAACGGATTATTATAGTAGTAGCGTCCGCCGTGGTATTGATAAGAAAACCCGGAAGCATTTCCAGAGCCATCGCTGTTTGTAATTTGAGAAACAGTAAATAAAGGATACGGCGATTTATTTGCCAAATTTCCAGAATCATCAACATATTGCGTTGAGGCTTTATAGCTGATTATTGCGCTCCCTCCCTGCGGATAGTTTATTTGATTTAACAAGTCTTGTTTTTGCCCAGCATTCAAATATTCATAATCTTTTAAAATATTCCCGTAGTTATTATGGCTGGCAACTAAAACAAGGTCTGTCAAACCGTCTCCGTTGAGGTCTGTGAATTGAGGAGGTATAGACGGATACTGCCAGTCGGTTTCACCCTCTGGAATGGGTGGAAAATCCCAAAGAGAAATTTGAGCCCAGCCAGAGCCGGTGTTGAGATATTTGTAATATGCGCGAACATTGCCAAACTGGTAGTGGCTGGCAACTAAAACAAGGTCTGTCAAACCGTCTCCGTTGAGGTCTGTGAATTGAGGAGGTATAGACGGATACTGCCAGTCGGTTTCACCCTCTGGAATGGGTGGAAAATCCCAAAGAGAAATTTGAGCCCAGCCAGAGCCGGTGTTGAGATATTTGTAATATGCGCGAACATTGCCAAACTGGTAGTGGCTGGCAACTAAAACAAGGTCGGCTAAACCATCGCCGTTTAAATCTGTGAACTGAGGAGGCACATTGGGATATTGCCAATCAGTTTCTCCGGCAGGAAGTGGAGGAAATTGCCAGGCTGTGGTTTGCGTCCAGCCGGCGCCGTTGTTGAGGTATTGAAAATCTTTGTGATAATGACCGTTGTTATAAACTATAGTCTGACCAACCATTATTAAATCTGGCAGACCGTCGCCGTTTAGGTCTGCAAACTGGGGAGGCCTGGAATATAAATTCCATTCGTAGCCTGCTGGGGGCGAGGGAATATTCCATGAAACGTCTGCAGACGTAAAACCGGTAATTTGGTTTTGATAATTAAAACTTGTTGCGGGTAAGGTTGTTGTAGTTCCACTGCTATCCTTGGCAGACACTACAACTGAATTTAAAAGCGCTTTTTTACCATTTTTTCCTGTTGTATAAGACAAAACATATTTTGAAACCCAACTGCCGTTTATTTTTGAATTAATTTCGCTGATAAGATAATTGGAATTTACGGCAAATCCCGTACTATATGAGGTATTGTTATCTGACCTTGCGCTTCTTTGAAAATCAATTTCAAAAATTCCGTCTGTACTGCCCTTGCCTGTGTATTTTATTGCCGAAGGATAAATTTGTCCCGCATCTTTAAAATATGAATAAGAAATATAATTGTCGTTGGTATCTCTCACTTCTTGCAACATCCATTTATAAACATTGTTTGCATTTGCCAAATCATCTTGCCTTGAAACAGCGTCATATCCAAATTTATATTGCGTTCCATTTTTAGCAATTAATGTCCACTGGTTATTTGAAAAATTATATTTGTTAAAACTGCCGTTTTCTGTTCTGGCAATATATTGAGTGCCATCGACCGATGCCAGCTCGCCGTCTAGCGAAGAATAAAAATAGTTTGAGCTGTATAAAGAATCTGTGCCGGCTTTATTTAACCTTTGAATATACGGAATGTTCAGCGCCCAGCCATAACCAAAAATACTGTTCTGCGCGTTTAAGTTGCTGTTATATGATAACGAAAGATCGGGCTGTAAATTATTTCTGCCAGAGGGAACAGCAATAGGATAATTATAGCTCAAAGCCCCTGTATTTTTGTCTATTTCCGGCAGTTTTTGTGTTGGCTGTTTAGCGGGATCTGGCGCTTGACCGCCCTCATTTTCACTTAAAATTTTTACATCAGAATTTTCCGCAATTTTTGGTTCGGTATCAGCGGTTTCATTTGGTAAAACTGCCTGATCTGTCATTTGGTCTATTGCCGTTGTTTCCGGTATTACTACATCTAGCGCAGGGGTTGGGTCTGGAGTTATGGCTGGAGTTTCTGGAGTTGTAACTGCGGGCTCACTTAAAACTTGAACATCGCCCAAGTCCAATTGTTGGGCAAAGATGGGAACCAGTGGCTGAAAAACAAACAAAAAAACCAACGCAAAAATGGTTAGTTTAGAGAAAAACTTTTTGGCCGGTTGACTATTTTTATTTTTCATAAAAATAAGCCGTATTAATGATGATTTTTTAGCCTACCATTTATATTAAATTTAGTCAAATTTTTGTCAACCTTTTTTTATCAATCACCCTGCGCCGCTACACCTTTCACTCACCTTCCACTATCCGCTAAAAATACGCGATAGCGTACTTTTTACTGAGAGCTACCCTGACATTAAGTTATTTTAAAAAACTGCTTGAAATAATTTTCGTTATCAATAAATTCTAAAATACCGAATCGAACATATTTATCCAATTCAAAAAACTCAATTAAAAGACCTATCTCTTTTTCACAATCATAAGGGGTAATAAAAATACTTTTTTGCAATTCGCAAAAACCTATCTTTTTTAACTTATGGCGAAGCGCATCTCTTCCTCTTTTGAATTTTTCTGGAATATCAAAAGCAACCATTCTCCATTTTTTGTCCCATTTTTCTTTTTTATTTTTAATGCCGTCTAATTGAATATTCAGTGCTTTCAATTTTCCCTTTTTTGTTAAAGTTATCCCAATTAAATCTCCTAAATCTTTATTTTTATTTATAAATTTAGAACGATGTAGGTCGCTTATTCCCTCTCTTAATTCCTTTTTATTTAATCTTTTCCACTCCATAGAAACCGTTTTTAATACTTTCCACTGCTTACCGGGCGTATAGCTGCAACCGAAAGCCAGCCCGCCCAGTAAAAGCAATAATATTTTTTCTTTTGTTGTATTCATTATTTTATTTATATATTATATTTATTACTTATTATAACACAAAAAATTACCCTTCGTAATAATCACGCGATAGCGTACTTTTTACTGAGAGCAGCTAAAAATACTTAACATAATAAATACCTAAAATTTTAACATTATCACTTGTAAAATTTATGACACAAGGTAAAATGAAACATATGAAATTTACGCATTTGCATGTTCACAGCCACTACTCCCTGCTCGACGGTTTGCCAAAAATTGACGAGCTTTTAGATTATGTAAAAGAGCTGGGCATGACTTCGGTTGCTTTAACAGACCACGGAGTTATGTATGGCGCTGTTGAGTTTTATAAAAAAGCAAAAGCAAAAGGAATAAAACCAATTATTGGATGCGAAGTTTATACCGCCTTTGAAAAACTGACTGACAAGCGCCCGAACATTGACGCCAGAAGAAATCACTTGATTTTGCTGGCAAAAAATGAGCAGGGTTATAAAAATTTGGTAAAATTAGTATCAATTGCCCACCTTGAGGGCTTTTATTATAAGCCAAGAATTGACGAAGAAACTTTAGAAAAATATTCGGAGGGCTTAATTGGCTTGTCTGCATGCATACAAGGAAAAATTCCAAGATTGCTTTTAGCCAATAAAAATGATGAGGCAGAAGGAACTGCTAAAAAATATGAAAAGTTTTTTGGAAAAGGAAATTTTTATTTAGAACTGCAGCATCACGCAAATATTCCTGAACAAATTTCTGCCAACAAAAAATTGATTGAACTTTCAAAAAAAACCTGCATTCCTCTGGTTGCCACAAACGACATTCATTATTTAAGAAAAGAAGATGCAGAAGCCCAAGATCTTTTAATGTTAATAAACACAGGAGCCGATGCAAACGATCCAGAAAGATTATCTATGGCTCAAGATAATTTTTCAATTATTTCTCCAGAAGAAATGGCAGAATATTTTAAAGAAATTCCCGAAGCAATAGAAAATACCCAGAAAATTGCTGAGGCCTGTGATTTTAAAATGGAACTTGGTAGAACAAAATTACCGGTGTTTCCCCTGCCTGAAGGAAAAACAGCAGAAGAATATTTAGAAGAACTGTGCTGGAACGGGATAGAAGCAAGGTACGGCCTGCCTGCGCAGGCAGGAAAAAATTATGATCAAAAAGTGACTGACAGATTAAAGTACGAACTTTCGGTTGTTGCAAAAACCGGATTTGCCGGATATTTTTTGATTGTGCAAGAATTTGTAAAATGGGCAAAAGATAACAGAATTGTTGTAGGGCCAGGCAGAGGATCGGCCGGAGGGTCTATTATTGCTTATTTATCTGGAATTACAAATGTTGATCCTCTAAAAC